>CAIKZP010000022.1 GCA_903831935.1 uncultured Bacteroidota bacterium
AATGAAGTGCTATAAGTTTAGAACCATGCATATACAAAAAGACGAACCCAATGTATTTGCACATACCAAAAAAGACGATCCACGCGTAACATCTATTGGCAAATGGTTGCGAATATTAAGTATAGACGAAATGCCGCAGTTTGTTAACGTTTTAATGGGATCTATGTCTGTTGTGGGTCCTAGGCCACATGTTACTCCTCAAAACATTGAATACATGCAAAAAATTGATAGCTATTTATTGCGCCATCAAGTAAAACCTGGCTTATCAGGATGGGCACAAGTGAATGGTGCCAGAGGAGAAATAGCCGATACACAAGACATGCAAACACGTTTAAACTACGACCTTTTTTATATTCATCGTTGGAGTTTTTGGTTAGATATTCAAATTATACTACAAACAATTGTAAACATATTTAAAGGAGACATACATGCGTATTAAAATATTATTTTTTGTTATTCTATTTTGTTTGTCATTTGCTACAAGCCAATCGCAGATAATTTATGAAGATGCACGCTCCATGATATATCCTTATTTAACGCGTTTGGCAGATAAAGGATTGATTGAATTGCAAGATGTTGTTTTACCCATCACACACCAACAAATTAATGTCTGTTTACAAGAATTGCAATTAAAACGCAACCTACTTTCTAAAATTGAATTGGCTGAATTAGATTTTTATAAAAGAGAATACGAAGTGCCGGTAAAGCCAACCGATTCGGTAATGCAAGGGTTAAAAATTTTAGAAAAAGACCATGCGCAAAGATTAAGGGGCGCTACAGTAGGGAATGGTAATTTTTTTATGCAACTCGATCCAGTATCGGGCATGAAAGTTTTTTCATCGAAAAATCAATCGGTTACCCAATATGGAAATGGCGCGAATATTAAAGGCTTTTTGGGCAAGCATTTTAATTTTCAATTTTATTATAGAGATATTACAGAATCTGGAAAAGGAATTGATTATAACAAAACAAGTACCGACGAATTAGGCATCATTAAAAAAGATACCTCCTTACAAACCAGTTTAAATTATTCCGACCTCAGGGCAACACTTAGTTTTCAATTTAAAAACGGAAGCATTACAGTAGGGCAAGACCAAATGAGTTTTGGATATGCTAACCATGGTAGAATTGTGTTAAGCAATAAGTCTCCTTCGTTTCCATTAATAAGGTTAGACTATCGGCCCCTAAGTTGGTTGCATTTTAATTATGCGCACCTTTGGTTGCAATCGAATATTATTGATAGTTCTCGTATTTACAATTTAGGCAATACTGTTTACGGTGGAAAATATACGCCTTTTGTAAATAAATATATGGTGATGCATTCTTTACAAATCATTCCTAAAAAAGGAATGGTATTTAGTATTGGAGAATCTATTGTTTATAACGACCAGTTGTATTTACCCTATTTTGTTCCTGTATTATTTTTTAAATTAGTAGACCAGAATAATACCATGGGCACCAATAATTCGGCTAGTGGAAATAGTCAATTATTTTTTCAATTTAGCATGCGAAATATTGTTCCTAAAACGCATATTTACACCACATTGCTAATTGATGAATTACGCATTACCAAAGTATTTAACGCCACCAAAAGTAGAAATCAGGTAGGAGCCACACTAGGTATAGAGCGTCAGGATGTTTTACCAAATTTGTCTGTAGGGGCAGAATATACTCGGGTAAATCCGTTTGTGTACGAAAACTTTATAACTGCTGAAAGCTATAAACACGCAGGCTATTCTATTGGCGATTGGATGGGTAATAATTTCGACCGAAAAACTTGGTTCTTTTCGTATAAGCCATTGCCAAGATTATTAATAACAGGGCGCTTCGACAATATTAGAAAAGGTGGTCCGGGTACATTATTACAACAGTATTTTTCTGAGCCACAGCCTGATTTTTTATTCGATTATCAGTGGAAATCGGTAGAAGCATCGGTAAATGCACGGTATGAAATTATTCATCAAGTGTATGCAATGGCTCAATATTATTATAAACAACAACGGTTTTATGCCAATATTAGCAATCCATTGCAAACTGTTCAGCAGTTGCAGCTAGGATTGAATATCGGTTGGTAAAAGATTATTAGTGTAATTTCACAGACTTAGAAGTTATTTATATGCGTAATTATTTATTATTCTTTTTGTTGCTAACTCTAATAGGGTTTAGCAATTTTGGGTATAGCCAAGTAAAAAAAATACCTACTAGTAGTTTGGCTAATATGTCTGGAACTAGCGAGGCGCAGCTATTTCAAATGTGGCGCAATGCAAGTAGTATGGGTATGTCTGAATCTGAAATTTTAAAACTATTCACCCAAATGGGTGTAAACGGACCACAGTATTTACAATTAAAAAAACGCTTTGAGAAAAAAGTAGAAGACACTTCCGAAGCAGATTTAGAAGAAGAAGCCGAAGACCTAAATGCAAGTACAGGAGACAGTAGTGTAATTAAACAAACACCAACCCGAAGGTCGTCTCCAATATTTGGCATTCGCTTTTTTTCTAATGCAAAAAATACATTTTCGCCAAATTTAAAATTGGCAGCTCCAAAAAATTATATACTAGGCCCCGACGATCAGTTGCAACTTATTTTAACAGGCAATAATGAATCTACTCAGTTACTTAAAATAAATGCCAATGGGTTTATTAATATTAAGTATGCTGGTATTGTTACGCTCAGTGGTTTAACACTAGAACAAGCGGAACTAGTTATTGCAAAAAAAATGAAACCCTATTACCCAAATTTGGTGGATGGAAAAACTAGCTTAACAATCCTTTTAACAAAATACAGAACCATCCGTGTAACTACTGCAGGAGAAGCCTATAAGCCAGGTACCTACCAGGTTCCAGGGGTGTTGTCTGTTTTTAATTTATTGTATATAACAGGAGGCCCAACAGAGAAAGGATCATTGCGTAATATACAGTTGATTAGAAATAGCAAAAAAATTGCAGAGATAGATTTCTACCAATTTTTATTAAGTGGCACATTTAACGATAATATTAAAATAGAAGACCAAGACGTTATTTATTTTCCGTTTTACGAAAAACATGTGTCTTTAAATGGTGCTATTAAACGCCCGTCTATTTACGAATTAAAAAACAACGAAACACTAGCCGATCTTTTTACCATGGCAGGTGGTTTTGGAGATACTGCATATAAAGAGCGCGTAAAAGTTTTTCAATATGGTGCATCACAAAGAGTTATTAAAGATATTTTGGTAAAAGATTTTAGTACTTATTTACCAAAAAATGCCGACTCTGTATTTGCCGATAAAATCAACGACAGTTATTCTAATAAATTATACATAGGCGGCGCAGTAACAATGCCAGGCAATTATGAACTAACTAACCAATTAACGTTAAAGCAATTAATAGAAAAAGCGGGCGGTGTAAAAGAATCGGCTTATTTATTAAGAGGGTATATTAATAGGGTTAGTAAAGACCTACAAAAACAAATGGTTAATTTCAATTTAACCGAATTGCAAACAAGAAAAGAGCTTGATATTCTACTAAACAAAGACGATTCTGTTTATATACCTTTTATAGAAAATTTACGCGAGCAAAAGCTAGTGCAAGTAGAAGGGTCTGTAAAAAATCAGGGCAATTACCAGTTTAGAGAAGGCATGCAATTAGAAGATGTTTTATTATTAGCCGGTGGATTTAATAACAAAGCCGATAATAGAAAAGTAGAGGTTTTGCGTTATGCAAAAAAATCGAAAGATTCTTTAACGGCGGTAGTTTTAGACAGTTATCATTTTAGCGTAGCACAAAATTTAACAGATAGCAAAACAGGTTTTATTTTACAAGACAAAGATAAAATTATTGTATCTAGTTTGTTAAATGAAGAATCAATTGGCGTAGTAAAACTAGGCGGTGAAGTATTGTATCCAGGCACTTTCAGCATCAGTAATAGAGAAGAAACCGCTGCGCAATTAATAGCCAGAGCAGGCGGATTAAATGCGTATGCCAATTTATCGCAAATAAAAATTTATCGTTCTGGAATACTAGTAGGAATTGATTTAAAAGAAAATAGTTATCGGGTTAAGGCCAACGATAGTATTTATATTCCAAAAACAGAAACATTGGTAGAAGTAACGGGTGCTGTTTATAACCAACAATTTGTACCCTATAATAATGGAAGTTTAAGTTACTATGTTTCAGAAGCTGGTGGATTAACCGATAAAGCCATTTTGAAAAAAGCGTATGTACAATATAGCAATGGACTCAATAAAAAAACCAAACATTTTTTATTTTTTAGAACCTTTCCAACGGTATTGCCAGGATCAAAAATTATTATACCCGCTGGCGAAGCAGCCATTAATAAATTGATTACATCCAATACCATTTCATCGGTACTTGCGTCGGTAACAACCCTTGTAAGTATTTTAGTTTTACTTAAAAAGTAGTAGTGTCATGCAACCACAAGAACCTATAGAAGAATTTACTTTTAGAGCACCCATTTTACGCGCATGGCGTTCTGTTAAATTGGTAGTAAGCACTAATGCTATTCAATTGATTGTTTGTATGCTTTTGGGCGCTGGAATAGGGTTAGGATATGCATTATACAAGCCGGTTACCTATCAAGCGCAAATTAGTTTTTTTGTAGAGGATAGTAAAAGCTCGGGCGGTTCATTAATGTCTATGCTAGCCGGACAAGTAGGCTTAGACCTAGGTGCATTATCGGGCGGAAACGGGGTATTGGGTGGCGATAATGTATTGGAATTAGCCAAGAGTAAAATATTGCTACAAAAAGCATTACAAACCAATTATCCTAATACAAATAATGAAGCTAATTATAGTTTGGCCGATGAATATGCAGCAACACAAGGCTTAAAATTAAAATGGAAAAATAGCAGTAAAGTTGGTTACGATGTTTCTTTTGCAAGTAATAAAACACAATTTACAAGGAAAGAAGATAGTTTGTTTCAAATTGTGTTAAAACGCATTGTTGAGAAAGATTTGAGTGTAAGTAAACCCGATAAAAAACTAGGTTTTTACACCATTCAAATAGAAACAAGAAACGAATTATTAAGTAAATTAATTGCCGAAAAATTATTAGCAACCACTACTGATTTTTATATTGAAGGCAAAACAAGTAGGCTTCGTAAAAATTTAACCCGCTTACAAAATAGGGTAGATAGTTTAGGAATAGAGGTGAACAAAAAAACAGTTGAATCTGTACATGCAATTGTAGACAATCAGCTTGATGTAAATATGGCGCTATCTGCTGAGCCTAGTGCCAATGCCGAAATAAAATTAAAAGACAAAACCTTTGCCAATATTGTTTATGGTGAGTTATTAAAAAATTTAGAAATAGCCAAAACAGGGTTAATTCAAGAAACCCCTTCCATTGTTGTTGTAGACGAATTAAAATTACCTCTTAAGCAACAAGTAGACTGGTGGATGGGTGTATTAACAGGAGGCTTATTAGGATCCTTAGCAGGAATGGTTTATTTCTTTAAATTAAAGCGGTAGTGAAAATACACTTGGCCTTGAAGGGTTAAAAAGTCTAGTCCGTTTTTATACCAGATGGCATCGTATTCTTTGTACATCCATTGGTAGTTAAGGGTTCGCATCATGGTAACAGATCCACCAAATAAAAAGTTTTTATAGGTTTTATCAATCTTTACAGTAGCCATGGCGTCGGTCCAATGTCTTCTAAAATCGAGGATACGGGCAAAAGTGTAATAGAAAAAATCGTTGTTGTGAATACGTCTTTCTAATTGTAAAGAAATTCTATCAATGCCATTGTTATAAGCCAATTCAATTAATTGATTATTGCCACCAGGGCCTATGCCAGAACCAATTACTTTTCCATTGTTGGTATAGCCATGTCTTACAGAGTCGGACAAGTACCAGCTTTGTACATTATTAATTAAATTGACGCTATTAAAACCAAGTTGTGTAAACTCTGCCGCCAATTCAAAACTAGTTTCCTTTTTTAGTGGGAACATTTTTCTAAAACCAGCAACAAATGCGGTAGGAGATGCAGCGTCATCCATAAAAAAAAGTGGGCTCATTGTTTTGTCGTTTCTACCTAGCTCGGCATATACTTCTGCATTTTCATTTTTCATTTCGTACCTAAAAAACAAAGTACCCATTATTTGTTTGCGGTTGTTTTTTTCGGCAGCAGTTGTTTTAAGTCCATAAAATCCAAAAAGCGGTAAATAGTCTAGCGGACTTTTGGCATCGGTAGTATATAAGTAAGCCGTTTTTGCAAAACCAATATGCAATCCTTCTAAAAACTTTGGTTGAAAACTTACTGTAGCGCCCGAAATAATTCTTTGTTCATTTAATTTGGGTTGGTATAAGAATTGGCCATTATAAATTCTTCGGGGCTCGAGTGGTTCTATGTTTGAATTATTAAGTAATCCGGTAATTACCTGCCATTCAACCGAACCAAAAATGGTTTTTAAAGGATGTTTGCTTTCGTAAGTAAGGTGCAAAAAACCTGGTGCGTTATTGGTCATTAATAAAGACTGGTAATAGCCCGGACCCCACCACATATTTTCGGTAGATATGCCAATAGCGGCATTTTTAAAATTATATTTTAGGTAAGACTGACCAGGATTTAATTTGTTAATAGGATTGGTGCCAAAACGTTCGGGCAAATCAATTTTATTAATCCATTGGTAATAGTCGTGCCAGTGCTGGGCAACAAATTCTGTATAAAAAGTTTCGTAAGGCTTGTTTTCGGTAAACTGAAAAACAGGTTTTAGTTGCGCCGTCCAATGATTTTTTTTGTAAAAAATACCGGTAGTAATTAGTGTTTGATATCCTACGCTAGGAACCATTTCGGCATCATTAATGGTAATAGGATGGTGCGTATTGTATACATCCCATTTGTTTAAAGGCAGTAATCGAAAAAAGTTATTTGTAGAATCTGAATTTTTTTTAGGAATGATATCGCCAAAAGAAAAGTCTTTAACAATTGTTGGAATGGTTGTTTGTTCTGCAATTATATTACGTTGTTGAAAACTATAGTCTGTATTAAATTTTCCTAATAATTGTAGCCTTCTTAAGTATAAAACCTGTTGTTGGTCGGTTACGGTTTGGGCATAGCTAGTATTAGAAAATAACAAAACATTGATAGCCAAAACCAGGTAAATAAAAATGGCACGCATAATTAAAAAATTAAAATAAATAATTTATCCCTAGGCAAATAAAAATATTGGTAATGTTATTATTGAGTTCCCATCCATAGTTTTTTTGAACAACTGTTTTTAGTTGCGAGCTAACAATAAAATGTTTAAAACTAAAATCTGCACCAGCACCAAAAACCTTGTCTGTCCAAAGGCTATTAACATGATATTGCGGATCGTTACTAATGTTTTCTATGCTAAATAAATAACGCTTCCAGCCTTTATTATAACTACTAAGTATTTTAAAAGTATTACTACCCGGGCCAACTGCCGAACCTAATAATTGGTTGTTATGGGTAAAGGATTGTAAGGCTCCATGCCAGTTCCAATTACCTGCGTCTCGTACTAAATTTTCTGCTAATTGTTCTCCGCGCATGTATTCTACCTCAAAATTAACATAAGCTTTTTGTGCAGGTAGGGGCACTATTTTTTTAAATCCTACCAAGTAAGCAGCTGAATGCCCGGGACCCATAAATAAATCGCGTGTATCAACAGAGTGGTCGTTCCAGCCATATTCTAGGTACCATTCAAAATGGTCTTTAGGCAAAACACATCTTAAAAATAAAGACACTTGTTGGTCTCTTTCTTTTTGGTCTTCGTTTGCAAGGATTGATTTTTTTTCAATTACAGAAAATATAGGTAAATAATGGTCTACAAAGCTACTATTATTGTATACGGCAGAATTCATATCTGAAACTGCATAAGCCCTAGACATTCCCGCATGAAATCCTTTTAGCCATTTGGGTTGAAAAGAAATTACCAAACCGTTGTAATACATAGTTCGGTTAAGCTTACTAGTAGGCTGCATTGCATAGTTTTCAAATGCGGTGGTAGAATCTTCGTTGAGCCAACCACTGCTAAGCGTAAACTCTAATGAGCCAATTGGCGTAACTAAGGGTCTATTGGTTCCAATATAGGCGCGCAAAAATCCAGCGGCATTATTGCTCATTAATAATGAATTATTAATTCCAGGACCATACCATTTATTTACACTGGCAATACCTACACTAAGTGCGTTAACATTTAAACTAATATTCGATTGCCCAGGCAATACTTGTTTTCTATTAGGTGTGGTAATACTGCCAAATTGTGGCGTAATAGGGTAAGCGTTGTTTTGCGACCAAATTAATTCGGGTTGTAGTTGAATTTGTAATGGGCCAAAACGCGCAAAAACACCCAAACTAGTTAGTTGCTGAAATCCACGGGCTTTTAAAAATCCACCATTATTATATCCATAAGGTGTTGTAGAATTAAATTGTTGTATTAGCGCAAGAGGTAATATTCTAATACTAGCCCATTTATTATTTAGTAGTTGGCCGTTTAATTGGGTTTTGTCAAAATAAGCGCTGTCTATCCATCTATATATAGAATCGAGCGGAATGGCTTTTGAACAAACAAAGGGTCGATTATTAAATGAGTAATTACTAGGAATTTTTTCTAGTAATTGTAAGTCTCTAGTGGCTTCTTCTACTCTAACACTTGAAATAGGAATGGTTTGAGCGGCTCCATACAAAAAAGAGCTTGTTAAAAACAAACACAGATAAGCTTTTTTAAATATGGATAAACTACTATTCAATAGATGCTTTTTATTCATGTAACGGCAACTTTAGGGGTAAGTTCGCGGTAAAAATAGTTGAATTATAGATAGATAGAGTTGAATGGAGGATAAATGAGCCTTTTTACACTTGTTTTACTATTCTTAGGTCTAGTATATTATTGGTAAGTGAAGTATTTCAATTAATTTAGTGAAATTATAAAGCAGTAGTAAATGGTAGATAAAATAGCATTAAAAAAGCCCGTAGAATTATTGTCGAAACATCTTTTTTGGGATACGCCAATAAATCAAATTGAAATTGAGAAAAATAAAGGGTTTATTGTTCATAGAGTATTGGAATATGGTTTGTGGAGTGATTGGCAATTAATTAGAAAATGGTATGGGATTGATCAAATTGGCAAATTGGCCACACAATTTCGATCGCTAGACCCAAAGGCATTAGCTTTTTTAGTAAACATTACAGGAATTGAATTAAATAATTTCAGATGCTACACTTCGAAACAGTTGATGAAGGCACACTGGTCCTTTTAAAAAAACTTCAATCATTAGCAATTCTTTCTGAAATGCGTTTAGTAGGAGGAACATCGCTAGCTCTACAAATTGGACATAGAAAATCAATAGATATTGATTTGTTTGGAAACTTAGCTGTTGATTATGCTGAGTTGGTTGATGAATTAAAAAGTATCGGTAATGTTATTTCACTAAAAACATCAAAAAACATTCATAGTTTTATTATTGATGAAGTTAAAGTTGATATTGTTAATTACAATTATGAGTGGTTATCAGACAAAAAAGTTTTTGAAGGAATTCATTTAGCTACAGTAAAAGATATTGCAGCTATGAAATTGAATGCAATTATAGGAAGGGGCAGTAAAAAAGATTTTGTTGATTTATTTTATATTTTAAAAGAATTTTTACTAACAGAATTAATTGAATTCTACAATTTAAAATATATGGATGGCTCTAAATTTCTAGTTATAAAAAGCCTCTCTTATTTTGAAGATGCCGATAACGAAGAAATGCCATTTATGTTCCAAAAAATTACTTGGGAAGAAGTAAAAAATAACATCATAAAAGCGCATACAGATTATGTGTTGAAGTATGAATAGGATACGCTTATTTTAAATCGCCCCCGGAATTTCCTACAAACGAACAACAAAACACCCCATTATTTCTTTTTTTGAGAACTAGATATACTGTTAAATCGTATAATGAGTTTACAAAGCAATAAATTTGTTGTAGTTATATCTACAACAAATACTAAATACATTAATTGTTATAGACATATCTACAACTTACTGGAAATACCTACCAAGGAATAGAAGTAGTAAATATGCGAACATTTTGTTTATGAAGATGTCCATAAGTTGAACGTTTTTGAACCAATAACCCAAAAAACGAAGTCAATTCCTAAAAAATGGCAATAAATTAGGAATAGGGGCATAAATGCTTTATTTCATTGGCAGAAATAAATATCATACACAGAGAAAATTTTCATCAATTTTTAGTTGGTTAAACATTCAGCCTATATATTTGCAGCAAGTACAAGAAAGAGCGTCTATATCCCCCCAGAGGCGCAATATAATATTGGTATTCAAGGTGTTTAATTAAATCAGGTATTTTAGGCAAATGAGGTTTGGTGCAAAATAATTTGTAGCTATTTACGTTAATTAATTGTAACCAACGCATAAAATTGCCACAAAAAGCCATACCTTAGTTACTCAATATTGCGCTACTTGTTTGGGTCTTTTATGTGACTCAGGGTGGCGAAGCCGTTTAAAAAACACCTCCACCACAATTTGAGCATCGACAAACTTTTTTCTGGTAAAATCCGTTTAAAACTATTAACCAAGCTATTGCTAAACCCCAGCACCAAGGTGTTTTTACGTGGTTTAGAAAGAGATTTAGGCGTTAGTAGTAATACGGTAAGAACAGAATTAAACAAGCTCTCCGAAATGCAGCTTATTGAAGCGCAAGAACAGCATGAGGGCGATAATGCCAAACTAAAACAGTACGGCGCCAATACCAAGCACCCATTATTTAATTCGTTGCGCGGTATTATTTTACAACATGTAGGTCTCGATAAAATTGTAGATAGCATACTAAATAGACTAGGTAATGTAGACCAAGTATGGCTTACTGGCGATTTAGCAGAAGGAAAAGATTCGCCATTTGTAGATTTGGTAATTGTGGGCGATATTGAAAAAGCGTATTTGTACCAATTGATTGAAAAAGTAGAGCCGCAGATTAATAAAAAAATTAGGGTGGCTGTTTATTGTATGAAGGAGTTTAAAGAGGGGGTAATGAAGGATGGAGGGGTGGTGATGCGATTGGTGGGTTAGTGATATATTGCATGAAGGATTTGAATTAATTTAGGTAAATTTTAAAAGGGCTGATTTACGTAAATGTATCATTATGAAATATGTATTTTCTAAACATGCATTAGAACAAATGTTTAATAGAAGTATACAAGAAGCTAATGTTATTGAAACTATGGTTAATCCCGATGATATAATTAATGAAGAAGAAAATCAGTTTATTCATCAAAAGACATTTCAAAATAAAGTTGGATTAGATAATTATATGATTAGAGTTTTTATAAATGGAAATAATGATCCAGGCTTGATAAAAACACTTTATTTAACAACTAAATTGAATAAATACTTAAAATAATTTTTTATGAAACTTAAATACGATAAAGAAACTGATATTTTGTATATAAGATTAAATGATTTAAAAATTGTAGAATCCGACGAAAAAAACGGTGTAATTATCGACTATTCAGCAAAAGGCAAGGTTGTTGCAATTGAAGTTTTATCAGCATCAAAAAATGAAAATTCTCCTTTAAAAGTGGAATACGAATTTGCTTAAATTTTCAATTTTGAATTGTGATTTTTAATTAGTGTGGTCCAGACCAACAAAAGGTATTTATAAATAAACGTAAATCAGTAATACATTGATTTACAGTAATAAATAGATTAATATTTTTTTCTAGGTCGATTAAAAAGTAGTAAAAATAAAGGTGCTGGTGCGCAGTTTAGTGCGCAAAAAATTTAAATTTATGAAACCCAAAGTAATTATAGTAAGCGGCTATTTTAATCCAATACATAAAGGACATATAGAGTATTTTAACAATGCAAAAGCCAATGGCGATAAACTTATTGTTATTGTAAATAGCGACCATCAAAGATCCCTAAAAGGATCAAAAGAATTTCAAAATGAAGATGAAAGAGTTTTTATTGTTTCAAATATAAAAAGTGTTGATATGGTTTTTTTGTCAATAGACCGAGATAGAACAGTCTGTCAAACTATTAAAAATGTATATGATCAATTATCATCTGAATATAACATTGCTTTTGCGAATGGAGGAGATCAAAATAATGATTCAATACCTGAAAAGCCAATATGTGAAGAATTAGGGGTTGAATTAATTGACGGATTAGGAGGTAAAATTCAATCATCTTCTTGGTTACTTAATAAATAATATTATAAATAGTTTATTGTGAAAAAAGCAATTATTACTGGAATAACAGGTCAAGACGGCGCTTATTTAGCCGAGTTTTTGTTAAACAAGGGGTATGAAGTACATGGAATCAAAAGAAGGTCATCATTGTTTAATACACAAAGAATAGATCATTTATATGAGGATCCTCACACGCCACATAGACATCTGCATTTGCATTATGGCGACTTAACTGATAGTACTAACTTAATTCGTATTATTCAGGAAGTTCAACCTGATGAAATTTATAACTTGGCTGCAATGAGCCATGTACATGTAAGTTTTGAGGAACCAGAATACACAGCAAATGCAGATGGTATAGGTACACTTAGAATTTTAGAGGCTGTTCGTTTATTGGGATTAACTAAGAAAACTAAAATATACCAAGCATCTACATCAGAATTATATGGTTTGGTACAAGCAGTGCCTCAGTCAGAAACAACTCCCTTTTATCCTAGATCACCATACGCAGTCGCTAAGTTGTATGCATACTGGATTACAGTGAATTATAGAGAGGCGTATAATATGTATGCATGTAATGGTATATTGTTTAATCACGAGTCACCTCAAAGAGGAGAAACTTTCGTAACAAGAAAAATTACAAGAGCATCAGCAAAAATTGCTTTAGGAATTGATAGTTGTTTGTACTTAGGAAATTTAGATGCTAAAAGAGACTGGGGTCATGCAAAAGATTATATTGAAGGAATGTATTTGATTTTACAACAAGAAAAACCTGAAGATTTTGTTTTGGCAACGGGGATTACAACTACTATTCGCGATTTTGTAAAAATGAGTTTTGAAGAGTTGGGAATTGAATTAGCATTTAGGGGAAAGGATGAAGCCGAAGAAGGATATATTACTAAAAACAATAGCGAATATAAATTAGAAGAAGGTAAAGTAGTTGTGAAAGTTGATCCTAAATACTATAGACCTACTGAAGTAGATTTATTAATTGGAGATCCAACAAAAGCGATGATTAAATTAGGATGGAAACCTAAATATGATTTAGCTGCATTAGTAAAAGAAATGGTAGCAAGTGATGTTTCTCTATTTAAGAAAGAATTGTATATCAAACAAAGTGGGTTGTAAGCATGAAACAAACTGCTAAAATATATATTGCTGGACACAGAGGAATGGTAGGTTCTGGTTTAGAGCGTAAATTAAGAAAAGAAGGATATACCAATATTGTTACTAGGACTTCTAATGAATTAGATTTAAGAAACCAGCAATTAGTAAATTATTTTTTCGAAAAAGAAGAACCAGCATATGTAATACTAGCTGCGGCCAAAGTTGGTGGCATACATGCTAACAATACTTACAGAGCGGAATTTATTTATGACAACTTAATGATTGAGGCTAATATTATTCATGCGGCCTATTTGAGTAGTGTAACCAAGCTTTTGTTTTTAGGCTCTTCTTGTATTTATCCTAAAATGGCACCACAGCCATTAAAGGAAGAGTATTTATTAAGTGGATATTTAGAACCAACCAATCAGCCCTATGCCATTGCAAAAATTGCAGGTATTGAGCTTTGTGATTCTTATAGAGCTCAGTATGGTTGTAATTTCATCTCTGCAATGCCTACGAATTTGTATGGCACTAATGACAATTATCATCCTGAAAACTCCCATGTGCTCCCAGCATTGATTCGAAGAATTGTATTAGCTAAAAGGAATAATGAACCAAGTGTAACGATTTGGGGAACTGGCACACCAAGGAGAGAATTTCTACATGTAGACGATTTATCAGACGCATGTTATTTTTTATTGCAAAATTATAATGAAAATGGATTAGTTAATATTGGGTGTGGGAACGATGTTTCAATAAAAGAATTAGCAGAAATAATAGTTGCTGAGGCTGGTTATGATGGACAACTGGTGTTTGATACAACAAAGCCTGATGGAACTCCTAGAAAATTAATGGATACAAGTAAGATAAATAGTTTAGGATGGAAGGCTAAATTGAACTTAAAGGAAGGAATAAGTAAAACATTAAACGAAGTTATAAATCAGTTTTAAATGATGAAAATAGCGGTTGTAGGTACAGGCTATGTGGGTTTAGTAACAGGCACTTGTTTTGCGGAGACAGGTAACAAAGTTACTTGTGTAGATATCGATAAGTCTAAAGTTGAAAAGCTAAGTGCTGGACAGATTACGATTTATGAACCAGGACTAGAGAAAATCTTTTTAAGAAATATCAAAGAGGAACGTTTAAAATTTACCACTAATTTAGAAGAGGCGGTAGAAGATGCAGAGATCATATTTTTAGCCTTACCAACGCCTCCTGGAACGGATGGAAGTGCAGATTTAAAATATGTATTGGGTGTAGCGGATCATTTAGGTAAAATTTTAAAGGGGTATAAAGTTATTGTCAATAAGAGCACAGTGCCAGTAGGTACAGCGGATAAAGTAAGTGCTGCGATTGCAAAAAAATATACTGGCGAATATGATGTAGTGAGTAACCCTGAGTTTTTAAGAGAGGGTGTTGCGGTGGATGATTTTATGAAACCAGATAGAGTGGTGGTAGGCACAAAATCCGAAAGAGCTAAAAAATTAATGAGTGATTTATACGCGCCATTTGTAAGACAGGGTAATCCAGTGATCTTTATGGACGAGCGAAGTTCAGAATTAACTAAGTACGCAGCAAATAGTTTCCTCGCTACAAAGATTTCTTTCATGAACGAGATTGCGCAGTTGTGTGAGCGCATGGGTGCGAATGTGGACATGGTTAGAAGAGGGATCGGATCAGATGAAAGAATTGGCAAACGATTTTTATTTCCAGGGATAGGCTATGGTGGGTCTTGTTTTCCAAAAGATGTACAAGCCTTAATCATGTCATCGGACGAAGTGAACTATGCTTTTGAGATTTTAAAAGCAGTAGAGAAAGTAAACGCGAATCAAAAATTACATTTAGTAGAAAAGATCAAGGCTTATTACAACGGAGATTTACAAGGCAAACAAATAGCCTTATGGGGTTTAGCCTTTAAGCCAAATACAGACGATATTAGAGAAGCGCCAGCATTGAGTATTATTGAAGCACTAACAGCACTTGGCGCTATTATAACTGCCTTTGATCCAGAGGCGATGCCCAATGTACAAGCGCAGATTGGAGACAAGATAAAATATGCCGAAAGTCAATACCATGCACTACAAAATGCCGAAGCACTAATCATTGCGACAGAGTGGAGTGAGTTTAGGACACCAGATTTTGAGCGCATGGAAAAAGAAATCAAGCACAAGATCATCTTTGATGGCAGAAATTTGTTTGAGGTAGACAAGATGAGAGAGTTAGGGTATCATTATGAGAGTATTGGAAGATCGGATTTAAAATAAAAGCATCAAATCCAATAACAACAATAATAATATGTCTCAAAAAAGAATATTAATAACAGGTGCTGCTGGTTTTTTAGGGTCACATTTATGCGATCGTTTTATCAAAGAAGGGTACTATGTGATTGCGATGGATAATTTGATCACAGGTGACTTAATGAATATTGAGCATTTAAGATCGAATCCTAATTTTGAGTTTATTCATCATGATATCACAAAATACATTGACATAGAAGGGAGCTTGGATTATATTTTACATTTTGCATCTCCTGCAAGTCCGATTGATTATTTAAAAATTCCTATCCAGACTTTGAAGGTGGGGGCATTGGGTACACATAATTGTTTGGGCTTAGCCAAAGCAAAGGGTGCAAGAATATTGGTTGCAAGCACAAGCGAAGTATACGGAGATCCAATCGTGCATCCACAAACCGAGGAGTACTGGGGTAATGTGAATCCAGTGGGTCCAAGAGGCGTGTATGATGAAGCAAAGCGTTATATGGAATCCATCACCATGGCTTACCATACATTCCATCAGGTAGAAACAAGAATCATCCGCATCTTCAATACCTATGGCCCTAGAATGCGTCTGAATGATGGACGTGCATTACCTGCATTTATTGGTCAAGCATTAAGGGGGGAGGACATGACGGTATTTGGAGATGGTTCACAAACAAGAAGCTTCTGTTATGTAGATGATTTAGTGGAAGGTATTTATAGATTGTTGTTAAGTGATTACACTGGGCCTGTGAATATTGGCAATCCGAATGAAATAAGTTTAAAGAATTTTGCAGAAGAAGTGCTGAAGTTGACAGGGTCGACTGTGAAAATCGCATACAAGGAATTACCTGTGGATGATCCTAAGCAAAGACAACCAGATATCACTAAAGCAAGAACCATTTTAGGATGGTCGCCTAAAGTAGATCGTGCGGAAGGCTTAAAGAAAACCTATGATTACTTTAAAGCATTACCACCAAGTGAGTGGACAAAATTGCCTAAAGAGTTCACTTCTAAATAGTAAATAAGGGTGCAAATAATATCACATAGAGGGTATTGGAAAGAAAGTTTTGAAAAAAATTCATTGATTGCATTTCAAAGATCTTTTCTACTTGGTTTCGGAACCGAAACAGATATCAGAGACTTGGATGGAGAATTAGTAATCTCGCATGATATGCCAACCTCAAATACCGAAGGATTAGTCACCGTAAAAGATTTTTTTAAACTATATAAATCAATAGGGAATGACTTACCCTTAGCCTTAAATATAAAATCAGATGGCTTGCAAGAAAGGTTAAAAAAATTACTTGTGGAGTATGCAATTTCTAATTATTTTGTTTTCGACATGTCAATTCCAGACACAATTGGGTACATTAAAACTGGAATTAATTTTTTCACAAGACAAAGTGAGTATGAAAATATTCCCGCTTTATACGAAGAAAGTAAAGGAGTTTGGTTAGATGAATTCAATTCTCATTGGATAACATCGAAAATTATAATTGATCATATTTTAAATAATAAAATTGTTTGTATAGTTTCTCCTGAATTACATAAAAGAAGAAATGTTCAAGAATGGGTTGACTATAAAATAATCACAAACAACCCTTTATCAGAAAACCTTTTATTGTGTACAGACAATCCTGAAATTGCAAAAAAATATTTTTATGAAAATTAAGGCCGTAATATTTGACATGGATGGTGTATTAATTGATGCAAAAGAGTGGCACTATCAATCACTAAACAGAGCATTAAGTATATTTGGTACAGAAATAAGTAGATATGACCATTTGGTGACCTTTGATGGATTACCAACAAAGAAAAAATTAGAAATGCTTAGTATTGAAGGTGGTTTCCCAAGGAGCTTACATAATTTCGTAAATGATTTAAAACAGCAGTATACAATGGAAATTGTTTACACAACTTGTAAGCCTGTTTTCCAACAACAATATGCTCTTGCTAAATTAAAGTCAGATGGTTACAATTTGGCTGTTTGTTCAAATTCAATTAGGAAGACAGTTGAAATCATGATGGAAAAATCTGCATTAATTGAATACTTAGATTTTTTCCTTTCTAACCAAGATGTTAAACAAGGCAAACCTAATCCCGAAATTTATAACCTTGCGATAAGTAAACTTAAATTAGAAGCGAAGGAATGTTTGATCGTTGAGGACAATGAGCATGGTATAAAGGCAGCGGTTGCTGCAGGAGCTCATATTTTAAAAGTTGAAAGTACTCATGATGTTCATTATGAAAACATAATTTCGAGAATAAAAGAAATAGAAACAAATGCTTAAAATTATTATCCCACTAGGCGGTTCTTCTGATTTATTTGCTTCAGCTGGTTACTATTATCCAAAGCCTTTAATTGAAGTAAAGGGAGTGCCAATGATAGAAAAAGTTTTACAAAATCCTCTCCAGATAAATTTTGAAAAAAAATTCATATTTATTGTAAAAGATGAAGATTGCAGTAAATTTCATCTAGATAATACATTAAAAATTTTAGTTAAAGATTCGTCGATAATTAAAATTAAAAATGAGACAAAAGGTGGCTTGTGTAGTGTGCTCATGGCAATAGATGAGCTTAATGACGATGACGAACTACTAATCTTAAATGGTGATCAAATAATAGACACAAGTTTAGAGACGATGTTGCAATTTTGGAGAGAAAAGTCAGCTGATGCAGGATTGATTACATTCAAATCAGTACATCCAAGATGGTCGTATGCAAGGGTAACAGATGGACTTGTTATACAAACCGCCGAAAAAAATCCTATTAGTAATAGCGCTATTGCAGGTGTTTATTATTTTAAAAATTCAAAATTATTCTTTGAGTCGTCTTTTTCTGTAATTAAGAATGATGTACAGTTAGATGGAAAATATTTTATATCACCCGTTATTAATGAATATGTTTTAAAGAATAAAAGTGTAATTCCTTTTAATATTGAAACTTCAGCTTATCATTTGTTTTATTCACCTCAAGTGCTTCAAGAATTCGAAAGAAATAAATAAAGTATATGAATACTTACAAAATATCTGAAATGATTAAAGGATGGTTTATAGGCGATTTCGAACCGTCCATATTTAAAACGCAAGATGTGGAGGTTGGAGTTAAAGAGTATAAAGCTGGCGAATATGAGTCACCTCATTATCACAAGATAGCGACTGAGTTTACTGTAATTATAGATGGGAAAGTCGAAATGAATGGTAAAACTTTTTTAACAGGTGATATTATCAAAATTTTGCCAAATGAAATAACTGACTTTAAAGCTATTTTGGATACTAAGACAGTGGTAGTTAAAATTCCAGGAGCAACAAATGATAAATATTCTAATATATGATTAATATAGTAATCCCTATGGCCGGACTTGGAAGTCGTTTTGCAAGTGCTGGTTACGAAAAGCCTAAACCATTTATTGATGTTAACGGTATACCAATGGTTATTAAGGTCATAGAGAATTTAAACTATCCAAATGCTAGATTTATACTAATAGCAAGGAAAGAACATTTAGAGAATGAAAAGCAAATAGTTGATGAAATCACGAATAAATATAATGCAATTTTTATCCCAATAGAAAATTTAACTGAAGGTACTTTATGTACAATTTTATTTGCAAGAAATTTAATAAATGACAATAATCCTTTATTAATAGCAAATTCGGATCAATTGGTTGACATCGATATATCAGAATTTATAAATAATTGTTTTAATCGAAAATTAGATGGATCAATTTTATGTTTTGAAGATGACGAATTAAATCCTAAATGGTCTTTTGCCAAACTTGATGATAACAACTTAGTAGAATTAGTAAAAGAAAAAGAAGCTATTTCAAAATTTGCCACAGTAGGTATATATTTTTTTAATCAAGGTTCGTCATTCGTAGATAGTTCTATTGAAATGATAATAAAAAATGATAGAGTGAACAATGAGTTTTATACTTGTCCAGTTTATAATTATTTGATATCAAAGGGAGCTAAAATTGGAATATATAAAATTGATTATTCTCAAATGCATGGACTTGGAACACCAGAAGACTTAACAAAGTATCTATCTAATTCGTAAAAAATTAATTATGAAGAAAAACTTAAAAAAAATTTATGAAAAAGTATACGATGCAATTTATAGCAGTAGATTGCCGAATACATCAAAAATAGATGAGCAATTGATTTCAGACTTACGGAGTGAGGCGAAACAAATTGAATTAACTAATACCAGTAATTTATCCGGTTCTGAATTTGAATGGGCAAGTAATATGAATAATATACTTAATAATATATCTAATAAAAATCCCAGGGAATTTTTATCTTGGGATGTTATCAGGTATACAATGTTTGTAGTAAGGGAAAAGTACATTCAAATTGAGTTATCTGCTATACTTAAATCAAAATTCTATGAAAAGCTATGGAAAAATGCAATCGTAGAGAGTAATATTGGGAAGCCACTTCGTTATTGGAGATTCCCGAAATCTAGTGGGAACCTAATTCATCATTTATATCATTTAGTCAAATTTAAAGAATCGATAAATGTCGATTTCGAAGAGCTCGGTCTAATATTAGAGTTTGGGGGTGGATATGGATCTATGTGTAGGGTTTTCCATAAATGTAATTTCAATAAAAAATATATAATTTTTGATTTGCCTGTTTTTAGTGCAATTCAAAAATTTTATTTAAAAAGCTTGGGTATTAAAGTATTGGACCCAAAAGAATATACCAGTTCAGAAAGCGGTGTAATATGTATTTCCAGTTTTGAAACATTGAATCAAATTCTATCGCATTACTCGAATACTAAATCTAAATTGTTTTTAGGCACATGGTCATTCAGTGAAACTCCTATTGATTTTAGAGGTAAATTCATGCCGTTGCTTTCAACTTTTGATTATCACTTAATTGCATATCAAAAAAATTTCAATGAAGCAGATAATATCAACTATTTCAACAACTTCAAATTATCTATACCTAATAGATTATGGAATAATTTTGAAATAGAGCATCTGCCTAATAATTATTATTTATTCGGTAGAAATAAATAATGAAAAATATTCAGAATACATACTTTAAGTTCATTACCCTATTTTTAAAGTGGTTTGAATATTTCTCGGGGGAATACTATTTATCTTTCTTGAAGAGAGAAAGATATTCACAACAGATAACTACTTTAGGCTTTTCTAATAATAGTTTTTCTGACACTGCAATTATCATACAAGGTCAAGTTATCAAGAAAGATAATTTCACACTTAATACTGTTTTGATTTATAAGAAAAGGTATCCTAATGCCTTAATTATTGTCTCTACCTGGGAAGAGTATGAAAGCAAAGAACTTAAAGAGTTTGCTGAAAATAATGACTTTGTAATTCTTTTTAATAAAAAACCAATAAATAGTGGCATTTCTAATATTAACCTTCAGATAGTATCCACGAAGAATGGAATAGAATTCGCAAAAAGCCGAGGTGTTAAATACTGTGTTAAAACTAGAACTGATCAAAGAATTTACAAAAAAGATTTTTTGAATTTTTTAAATTCAACTCGAACTCTTTTTAATAACAATAAACATCTTGCTGGTTATGGTCTAAACGATAGAATTATTATTTTATCACTAAATACATATAAATTTAGATTGTATGGCCCTTCTGATATGTTTATGTATGGTCATATTGATGACATTTTTAAATATTGGGATGTGGAACTTGATAACAGAATCTTAAATCAATTAGATATAAATAATACAGTAATTGGGTGGTCACAAGCATCCCTTTGTGAGGTTTACCTTTGTATCAAGTATTTACAAAAAATAAATTATGAAGTCAAGTGGAGCATATATGATTCATGGTCTGTTTTAACTAATTTCTTCATTGTAATTGATAAATTGTCTATTGATTTATTTTGGTTTAAATATAATCGCTGGTTTGAATTTCGACGTTATACTAATTCGGCCGTTAATTTGACAGAAGAATTTATGTTTAGCGATTGGGTCAGTTCAGTTGATAACATGAGTAATTATATTCAAGAGTTAGAATCCTTGTTATTGTCTGAAAATATGTCTGAAAATATAAATTTCTAGAAAAATATGATTTCATATAAGAAGAATATTTTTTGGAATGTTATTTTTAATTATACACCAATTGTTTTTGCTTTGTTTACTGGCTTATTTTTTGTGCCACTTTATTTGGAGAAAATTCCTAAAATTTTATATGGCGCATGGTTAGCTACAGGGAACGTATTGGCAATATTAACAATTGTCGATCCTGGATTCAACATATTGCTTCAACAAAAAATTGCAGTAAATAATGGAGCAGACAATAAATCATTAATTGGAAAATATATAATTTCCGGGATTATACTAGCTTTAATGATTTCATTAATGATTACATTTCTAGGTCTTACATATTTATACGTTTATGATCCTTCATTTAGTTTTACTACTAATATTCAAATTGAAGAGTATAGAAATGCTTTCTTAATTGGACTTTTTGGTACTTCTTTGATGGTTTTTTCATTTACATTTTCATCAATTAATCAAGGACTAATGTCTTCTTTTTATGTTGGAGTGATATATTTATTTTCATCAATAATATCAATCATAACATCTTTTTTGTTGTTGAAAAATGGTTTCGGTTTAATAAGTTTAGCAATTGTTCAGTTGACCACTGGTGCTTTACTATCAATAGGAAATTTCTTTTTGCTGTTTCGTAAAATAAATAAACTTGCTGTTCCTTTGTCATGGGATAAGAATAATTTCATTTCTATAATTAAACTTTCAACAAGCTCTTTTTTTGCAAGAGCATTAAATGTGTTCTCTTTAAACCTCGACCTAATTATTTTAGCAAAATACCTAAATCCAACTATTGTAACTCAAATTAGTATAACAAAAAAAGTCCCAGAATTATCAAAATCATTTATTGAACGACCTGGTATATCATTAATGCCGTCATTAGGGCATATGTTTGGAGTAGGTCAGAATACAAAAAATTTAAAGAATATATCTATAATTTTTATTAACACTCTGATTTGGCTCTCTGGATTTGTTTTTACTTCGGTTCTAATATTTAATAAATCATTCATTACTGTTTGGGTAGGAACAACTTATTTCGCAGGTAATGTTATACTATTATTATTGTGCATGAATTATATGATACAATTGCTTATATCTAGTGTAAATAATTTAACATTGTCCATTAATGAATCTTTTAATTACATTAATAATTTAAGTATAATGCAATCTATTGTTAGCATTATATTTATGTTTTTAGGTTTTTATTTTTTCGGAATAAGTGGATTATTTCTAGCACCAGTTGTTTCTGGAATATTTTTTTTGCTTTTCTTTATAAAAAGAATGTTTTTAACTTATAATTACACTAACTCAGATTTTGTTTTGTTAGCAAGGGAATTTTTTAATGTAGTAATAATCTCCTCAGTAGCTTTAATAGTTTTTTATTTTTTAAATTTTAATTCTTGGAAATTATTAGTAACGTGTGTGTTTGCATTTTTTCTTTTTTTCCTTTTTTTCCTTTTTATTTTATCTAAGAACTTTAGATTTTTATTATATAGAATTAATATATTTCAAAGTATCAAGTCTAAATTTTATGAGTAAGGGGGTAGTAGTTGCGAGAATTTGCGGGGGGATGGGAAATCAGCTTTTCATCTATGCGATGGCTAAAAGTATTGCATTAGAACTTAATTATGATTTACAGTTAGATATAACCTCTGGTTATAATGTCGATAAATTTAATAGGGAATATTGCTTACACAAATTTAATATTAACTCTACCATAGCTGATAAGTATTCTTCTTTTTCGGATTTTTTCGGAAGATTTAGGAGAAGAGTTGATATGTTTTTATCAAATTATTTGGGTTTTGGTAAATTCTATCATTTAATTGAAAAAAATACTAAATACTTGCCAATAGTTTTGGGTTCGAATCCTCCTAAGAATATATACATTCAAGGTCTTTGGCAATCTGAGAAATATTTTAAAAGTATTAGAGAAATTATAAGATCTGAATTTGTTATAAAGTCATCCCATTGTAACGAGGCAATTG
The DNA here is from genome assembly GCA_903831935.1 of uncultured Bacteroidota bacterium. Classification (GTDB taxonomy): domain Bacteria; phylum Bacteroidota; class Bacteroidia; order Chitinophagales; family Chitinophagaceae; genus Sediminibacterium. The sequence continues at coordinate 23,550 of CAIKZP010000022.1, forward strand.
AATTTTCAAAGCAAATACAATCAACAAATTCAGTTGCTATTCATTTAAGAAGTTACTTAGAGGTCCCCAAAGGTGTAGGTGTAGTACAAGTAGGTATTGATTATTATTTAAAAGCAAGTAGGTTAATTGCTTCAAAAGTTAGCAATCCTCATTTTTATATATTTAGTGACAATTTGCAATGGGCAATTAATAATTTACAAATAGACTTTCCCTATACAATAGTTGATTTATCAAATATTAATAGTGATGATAAAGCAATTGAAGAGTTTTGGCTAATGTCAAGTTGTAAACATCAAATTATTGCAAATAGTACTTTTAGTTGGTGGGCAGCCTGGTTAAACTCTTACAAAAATAAAATTGTCATTACTCCAAATTTAGAATGGAATAATAAAGATATTATACTTAGTGATTGGCTTAAAATTGATTATCAAAATTAAAAAATAAAAACATGAGTTATCTTAACAAAAAACATGAGGATTTACAAAAATTTGGCGAGTATTTATCTAATGATTATTTGAATGCAGAGCCATTTCCGAGTATTTATATCGATGATTTCTTCGATGAGCAATTTCTAAATCAAGTATTAAATGAGTTTCCTGATCTATCAAAACTAGATTCAATTAACTTTAATGATCCTAATCAAAAGAAATTTGCAGGCAAAGGTGAGTTAACTTTTGGGCATAATACGCGACTTCTTATGCATTATTTAAATTCTGAACCCTTTCTATTATTTTTAACAAAATTAACTGGCATCAAAGAAAAGTTAATTTCAGACCCGTATTTTGAAGGTGGCGGCTTACATGAAATAAAACAAGGAGGGTTATTAAAAGTACATGCAGATTTTAACAAGCATTCTGAGACAAGATTAGACAGGAGGATAAATGTATTAGTGTATTTAAATAAAGATTGGGAGGAAAATTATGGAGGTCATTTTGAGTTATGGGATAAGGATATGAAAAAATGTGTAACAAAAATTACTCCTAAGTTTAATCGTGTTGCAATATTTAGTACAACTGATATCTCATATCATGGACATCCGGACCCTTTAAATTGTCCAAGTAATAGAAGTCGAAAATCATTAGCATTATACTACTTTAGTAATGGTAGACCAATGAATGAAAAACATATTCAAAATGCAGAATTTAATACTGTGTTTAAAGGTAGGGAAGGTTATAATAATGATGTAATCGACTTTAATCCAAATTTATTCGATAGAATTATAAATAAGCTAAAAAGAGCATTTTCTTTAAACACGCATATCAAATCAATTATAAAATATAGAAATAACGATATGAGTGATGTTAGCAAAATTCTTGAATTCGAAATTGACTTTAGAATAGAAAAGTTCAAAAATGAAATTGATGAATCATCGAAAACATTATCAGTTGAAAATATTGATTGTAATATTTGGTACGAAAATTTTGTCCAGCTATTAGTAAAGAAAATAAATATAAAAACATATTTTCCGATATGTCGATTTAGTGATGGAGAGTATTTATTTATTCTTGATGAGCCTTTTCCAAAACTTTCATTTAATATTTTTCATTTTATGTTAGAATTCGCAAAATTCATAAAATCAAGAATATTGAATTTTAAAGCTGGTATGTCTGGTTTATATCAAAGTGGCAGTTATAATATTCAAGAAAAAAAAATAATTCGGAATTCATATTATTCTAAAATAAAATATCTTTCAGAAAAAGGAATTTTAGCACTTCATTTAAGTTACGGTAAGGTGAAATTTCAGGAAAAGCATTTTAATTTGCTAAAAAAAAATTTTGATAAAAACAAAATTGTCATAAATAAAAATAATTATTTTCCTTTTTATTTTGTTTATGCAGCATTTACTTGTGATGATGTATTAAAAATACTAGATAACCGATCTGTATTAATAGTTACATCTGCTGCTAAACAAAAGAAAAATTCGGTTAATAAATCTTTATTGAAATTAGGAGTTAAGGATATATTTTGGACTGATATTTCAAAGGATCGAAGTATTTATGATAAAATTTCCGTTTCAGAATATATCGGTAAAATTGATTTGGTTTTAATTGCTGCTGGTATTGGTAAGGTATTTATCTTTGAGCAATTAGAGTGTTTGAATGTACCCTGTATAGATATTGGGTTTGTTTTAGAGGTTTGGGATAATCCAAAAAATGGATATAAACGTCCTTTGTGTAATAATAAGTTATTGTAAAAAAAAATGTTATGGAAAAAGAAGCAGAAGAAAGATCAAAGTTTTTAATTTTTAATGAAACTGTTGTTGAACTATTACATCGATATTCATTCACTTTTGATTATATTCAAGGGAAAGACGTCCTTGATGTGGCTTCTGGAGAAGGATACGGAACGTTTCAAATGTCAAAGCATGCTAAAAGCTGTGTAGGTGTAGATATTGATGATCTAGCCATTAAAAATGCTAATGCTAATTTTTCTGAAAAAAATCTAAAATTTGTAAAGTCATCGGCATTAAATTTGCCTTTCGAAGACTCTGTATTTGATGTAGTTGTAAGTTTTGAAACTATAGAGCATTTCATTGAGCATGAACTATTTCTCAAGGAAATAAAAAGAGTTTTAAAACCTAAAGGTATCTTGATAATTTCAACTCCAGATAGGACAGAGTACGGAATACGAAGACCAGAGATTAATCCATATCATTTAAAAGAACTAACAAAAATTGAATTTGCAACTTTAATAAATCAGTACTTTAGCTTAAGCCAATTTTATAATCAAGATTTTAGCTATCAATCTGTTATTTATCCTGAAAATAATAGTGTAAATAGGTTTGATAATATAATATTTGAAAATAACTTATTAAAAAATAATAGTATTTCCAAGTCGCATTTATTTAATATAATTATTGCTACAGATTATATACTTCCAAACTATCATAATGTGAGTATTTTTAATGGTAAT
>CAIKZP010000023.1 GCA_903831935.1 uncultured Bacteroidota bacterium
ACAAATCAATAGAAGTGGGATTAGCGGCAATGGATATAATAATCAAGAATTACAATATACAGGAACAGGAAATAATAATAGGGAACTGTACGCTATTAATGAACAAAAGAGCATCCCTAATTATGATAATCATTACAAGCTTATTGAAACAAACTTCAACACGAAAAGCGAACTTATACAGTATCAGTTAAAATTAGAATATGCTAATAAAGAAATAGAAGAATTAAAAAGACAATTATTTCAATTAGAACTTGAATTAGATGAACAGGATTCATTAGGTGCAATAGAGCCAACACAAGAACAAACAATAATACAAAACCTAACAAAGGGATTTGCTACAGATCCTATAGGTATACTTAATTTTGTAAAGGATTTAATGAAACAAAAGACAAATGAAGCAGCCTAAAATTAAAAAGGAAACCAAGCATTTAGTAAAGTGTTTTATGTCAGATAGCCAATATAAAAAGCTTTGTGTAATGGCTAATAATATGAATGTACATAGGTCTGAATATATCAGGAACCTAATTGACATTCTTTACTTAGCTGAAAACACTGATTCAATCGAAAAAGGTGAAATAGTTGAATTAGGTGGATATGGTATTCAATTTAACCCTGAATTCCTTTCTGATTTTGCTTTTAGGTTAGAAACTGCATTTAAAGGATTCAATTTTGAAGATATAGAACAAAACATTATTATTAAGCCTAATACACGCAAGGATAAACGAACCTCATTAGATGATAATGAGCCTAATACATAGCCTAAAACAGGCCTAAAATAGCCTTTAAACACACTTATTTCATACCTTCTTCTTTCTACCTTTATAAATAATATTTGTTGGTACTACATTTTTAGTTAATTTAGTTGTTAGATGGCTCTGCAGGGATGCAACCATTGAACCAACTCAAAGCATAAAATCGGGGTTAGTGAGAAATCTCTAATCCCTTTTTTAATTATGCTTTAGATTGGTTAAAAAATCCATTCGCTTAAAAAGGGTAAAAAAGACATTCCGACGTATGATAGTCGGAAAAACGTAACACATATGTATACGCTTGCCTTTTTTGAGTGGCTAAAAAGAAGGACTAAAAAGGGTAAGAAATTGACATAAAAAAAGCACCAATTCGGGAAAAATTGATGCCTTTAAGAAATTTTATAACAGGGTTTGCGGCCCTATTAACCATAGTTTGATAATGGAAAAGTACAATAATTCGGAAAAAACACCCAAAAAAATTGGGAAAAACACCTCTGATTCAATACCATTTTACACCTATTCAATAGATAGTGCAAGGTTTGAAATCGATTCCCATTTGTTTAAGTCTATATCATTCCCTTCAAATTTCATAGTAATAGATTCTGATACAGGTGTTGAAATAGATACATATTCTAAAAACCTGGTTCCTATAACTTTTAATGGAAACAAATTCAATACAGGAATAATAAGAAAAGAACTTCCTAATAAAACTACTATTGAAAAGGTAGCCATTTATGTATCTTCTAAAGTATGCGGTAAGAATTATTTTAATGGATTAGGTATAGATGATTTAAAGTCTATAATTAATCATTTATCAATATTGAATTATATCGAATTTGATAATATTGATATTATCCTAAATAATATTTACTTAAAGGATTTGGATATGAAGATGGATATGTCTTTTCATAGAGATAAAATAAATTTTGTAAAGGATTGGATAAGATGGATAAGAAAAGAACTATTTAATAATGATTTACATTTCTGTAATGTATTCGATAATAAACGAGTAGGATTTGGATTAAGTACATATACTAGACCTACTGCAACACCTGTACATCCATTTACTAAATTTTATGATAAGTCTATAGAAATACTATCTACAAAAAATAGTCTTTTATATAGTATACTATCAGATAGCATTAAAGAACAGCTAAATAGATTATTTGTACTTCGTTTTGAATTTACATTAAAGAATAAAAAGGATTTTGATAAACACTTTTTATCTAATAAGCTTATAGATATATTAGAAGTTAATCAAGATACTTGGAAGATAGTAGGTGAAAGAATAATGAAATTAAATTTTGAGCCTGTAATAAGAAAAACACCTGAAGTAGGTATCTTAAGTCCTATAGAAAAAGTAATGGTATTACAAATGCACGAACTATATAATAAAGGAATTGGAATAGGTATAAATGGAATTAAAGGAATGTTTGTAAGGCACGAACAGAGCAGGATGGAAAGAAGTAGAATGAATAAACTATTTGAAAAACTAATACCATATGCCTTATTTGAAAATGAAGATGATATTAGAATAAAAACATTAAGGGATGCTTATTTATCATTTACTGAATACAATGAATTATTTAAACTTAATAGATATTTTTAAAAACAACTTATATGAATTGCGAAAATTGTAAAAAGGAATTTCAACCAACAAAAACAAATGGCACAATACAAAAATACTGCTCATTACAATGTAGAAACCAAGCAGCCAACACTAGAAGAATTGATAAGATTATTGCAACACACAACGGAAAGATTGAACAACCGCAAAATACCAGTACGCAAGAAATCGAAAACCAACAAATCAATAGAAGTGGGATTAGCGGCAATGGATATAATAATCAAGAATTACAATATACAGGAACAGGAAATAATAATAGGGAACTGTACGCTATTAATGAACAAAAGAGCATCCCTAATTATGATAATCATTACAAGCT
>CAIKZP010000024.1 GCA_903831935.1 uncultured Bacteroidota bacterium
AGCAGCAAAAAAAGCAGCTCCTGCTAAAAAAGCAGTTGCTCCAAAAAAAGCAGTAAAAAAAGCGGCTCCTGCTAAAAAAGCAGTTGCTCCAAAAAAAGCAGCAAAAAAAGCGGCTCCTGCTAAAAAAGCTGTTGCTCCAAAAAAAGCAGTAAAAAAAGCAGCACCTGCTAAAAAAGCTGTTGCTCCTAAAAAAGCAGTAAAAAAAGCGGCTCCTGCTAAAAAAGTAGTTGCTCCAAAAAAAGCAGCTCCTGTTAAAAAAGCAGTTGCTCCAAAAAAAGCAGTTCCAAAAAAGAAAAAAGCAGCGAAAGTAGTAGTAGCGCCAGTTGTGGTTGCACCTGCTCCTGTAGTTGTAAAAAAAGCAGCTCCAAAAAAGAAAAAAGCACCTAAAAAAGTAGAAGCTCCAGTATTGTTTGCACCGGTTGTTGAAGTAGTTGCAACTCCAGAAGTTGTTGTTACTGAAACACCAGTAACTCCTGTTGCTGAATAAAGCGTTGCTTTAATTAATACAATTCGTTCTCCTGCCAGTATTCAAATTTGAATGATGGCAGGAGTTTTTTTTGAGCACTATAATGCCTCAATTTATTTTCTATTAAAATCTAAAAAATGCGCAGCATCTACCTAATAATTGCCAGTTTTATTTCCATTTTATCAATTGCCCAAACCAATGGAAAAATTAATGACAGAACAAAAAACATGCAACGCCATGATGGATATTTTACTTACTGGTGGGATGCTGCAAATGGAAGAATATGGCTGCAAGCCGATAAATTAGAAACCGAATTTTTATACGTTAATTCACTTCCTGCTGGGATTGGCTCGAATGATTTAGGACTCGACCGAGGACAAATTGGCGATACCCGAATTGTGTTTTTTAATAAGGTTGGAAAGAAATTATTTTTGGTTCAACCCAATTATGATTATAGAGCAATCAGCCCAAATACCAATGAACAAAGGGCTGTGAAGCAATCTTTTGCACAATCAATTATTGCAAACTTTACTATTGAAGAAGATGAAGGAGATAAAGTATTGGTAGATGCTACTAGCTTTTTTGTTAGAGACGCACATGGTGTGGCCGATAAAATTCGTGCATTAAAACAAGGCAATTATAATTTTAATGAAGCGCGATCTGCCATTTACTTAGCCAACACTAAAAACTTTCCATTAAACTCAGAATTTGAAGCAACCATTACTTTTACAGGAGGTAGTGATGCAGGAAGATTTGTAACCACTGTTACGCCATCTCCAGAAGCAATTACGGTTAGAATGCACCATTCTTTTGTACAATTACCCGACAATAAATACCAGCCGCGTCGCTACGATATTCGGAGTGGTTATTTTGGCACTTCTTATTTCGATTATAGTACTGCATTTACAGAACCCATTGAACAACTTGTAATTAACCGCCATCGGATTGAGAAAAAAAATCCGGAAGCTGCAATAAGTGAACCAGTAAAACCCATTACTTATTATTTAGACAATGGTACTCCAGAACCCATTCGCTCGGCATTATTAGACGGGGCAAGATGGTGGAACCAAGCTTTTGAAGCAGCGGGTTTTAAAAATGGTTTTATTGTTAAAGTATTACCTGATTCTGCAGACCCAATGGATATTCGTTACAACCTGATTAATTGGGTCCATCGATCAACACGCGGATGGAGTTATGGTGCCAGTATTACCGACCCTAGAACAGGTGAAATTATTAAAGGACAAGTAACGCTAGGATCATTGCGTGTGCGTCAAGACTATTTAATTTTCACCGGACTTCTTGCGCCTTTTGAAACTGGTAAGCCTGTTCCTGAAACCATGAAACTAGCGGCATTACAGCGTTTGCGCCAATTAGCTGCACATGAAGTTGGACACACACTTGGCCTACAGCACAATTATGCATCGAGCTTTAATAATCGAGCTTCTGTTATGGATTATCCGCACCCCGATGTTTTTGTAAATAGCAAGGGAGCAATTGATTTTAATCAAGTATATACCAACGAAATTGGAGAATGGGATAAAAGAGCTATTCAATATGGATACACAGAATTTGCCAATCAAAACAAAGAGCAATCTGGCTTAATTGAGTTGCTAGAAGAAAATACCAAAAAAGGATTGTTATTTATTGCAGATGCCGATGCGCGCGCCGAAAGTGGCATGCATCCTTATGCGCATTTATGGGATAATGGCACCGATGCAACTGATGCATTAAAAAAAATAATACAAGTTAGAAAACTTGCATTAGAGCATTTTTCTGAAAATGCTATAACAACTAATACACCAAATGCAAAACTAGAAGATGTTTTAGTGCCCATTTATAATTTTCATCGTTACCAATTAGAAGCGAATTGCAAATTAATTGGCGGCATGAATTATAGTTATAGTGTAAAAGGCGACCAACAAGTAAAGCCAACTATTTTATCTAAAGCCATTCAAGAAAAAGCATTGGCCGCAGCATTAGATTGTTTGAGTCCAGAACTATTAACCTTATCAAACAAAATCATTGGCCTTATTCCGCCAAGACCTCCTATGTACTATGGAATTGGAGAACTATTTCAAAAAAGAACTGGCATGAGTTTCGATCCTTTGGCTGCTGCTGAAGCACTCACCAATTTTGAATTAGGATTTTTATTCAATCCAGAAAGGGCCAATAGACTGGTGCAGTTTAAAGCCGAAGCTGGCAGTTTGGGTTGGGATGATGTGTTAGATGCAACCATTCAAAAAACATGGAAATCAACTACTAAAAAAGGCTTAGAGCAACAGGTGCAATTGCAAGTGCAACAAATGGTTTTAAGTTTCATCATTGCACTTAGCCAATCTGAATCAGCCAACTATGCAGTGAAAGCTATTTGCTTCGATCGTCTACAAATAATAAAAGGATTGGCGCTTGCAGAAGCAAAAACCAATCCTTCATTAAAAGCACATTATTTATATGCAGTAGAAAGAATTAATAAACCAAAAGAAATCAGTTTGCCTGCAGCAAAATCAATTGCACCAGGTGCACCAATTGGTTGTGATTGGGATAGCCAATATTAAACCAACATGCGCAAAGGCTCTTCTAGTAAGCTTTTTAAGGTTTGTAAAAATGCAGCACCTGTTGCGCCGTCTACTACTCTATGATCGCAACTTAAAGTAAGTTTCATTACATTTCCTGGAACTACTTGGCCATTTTTTACAACCGGCACTTGTGCAATGCCACCTACTGCAAGTATACATGCATCTGGCGGATTGATGATGGCTGTAAATTCTTCTATGCCAAACATTCCTAAATTAGATATAGTAAATGTGCTGCCTTCCCAATCGGATGGTTGTAATTTTTTATCTTTTGCTTTTTGTGCAAACTCTTTTACTTCTACATTAATTTGACTCAATGATTTTCCATCGGCAAAACGCACAACAGGAACCAATAGTCCTTCTTCAACCGCTACTGCTACACCAATATTTACATGGTGGTTATAACGAATGGTATCGCCTAACCAACTACTATTTACTTTAGGATGTTGTTTTAAGGAAAGTGCCACTGCTTTTAACACCATATCATTGAAGCTAATTTTTACTTTAGCCACTTCATTGATTTTGGTACGCGCAGCAACAGCCGCATCCATATCAATACTCATGGTTAAATAAAAATGCGGTGCAGTAAATAAACTTTCACTCAATCTGCGTGCAATTACTTTGCGCATTTGAGAAACAGGAACTTCATCGAAACTAATTTGACCTGCTACTGAGGCAACTGAAACGCTAGGTGCAGCAGAAGTTGTTGCTGCTGGAGCAGCCGCTGTTGCTGGTGTGTAGCCGTCTATATCTGTTTTGGTAATACGTCCATTATCGCCAGTTCCTTTTACAAAACGTAAGTCAATGCCTTTTTCTGAAGCCACTTTTTTAGCCAATGGAGAAGCAAAAATGCGTCCTTCATTTACTACAGTGTTTGCAACTGCAACTGGTGCCGCTAAAACTGTTGCTGCTGCTGGAGTTGCTGCTGAAGTTGTTACTGCTGCCGCTGGTGCCGAAGCCACAGCTTTTGATGCTGCAACAATGGCTGTAATATCTAAACCTGCATCACCAATTATACAAAGCAAATCATTAACTAATATTTTCTCTCCTGCTTTTGCACCTTGGTATAATAAAATACCGTCTTTATAACTTTCAAGTTCCATGGTTGCTTTATCGGTTTCGATATCTGCTAACACTTCGCCTTTTTTTACTTTATCGCCAACTTGTTTCTGCCATCCTGCTATCACACCTTCTGTCATGGTATCGCTTAAACGAGGCATAAGAACAACTTCCTCCATTGTACTAATATCAATCGCTGTAGATGCTGCTACAGGTGCAGCTGCTGCTGCCACTGGTGTTGCCACTGGGGCTGCTGCAACTACTTCGTTTCCACCAGTTGATTTTGCCAACAAAGCGCTGATATCTTCGCCAGCCGTTCCAATAATGGCCAATAAATCGTTTACTTGTAATTTTCCACCCTTACCGGTACCAATATGTAAAAGTGTGCCTGCTTGGTAACTTTCTAGTTCCAAGGTTGCTTTATCGGTTTCAATTTCTGCTAATAAATCTCCTTTACTAACTGTATCTCCCACTTGCTTATGCCAAGCCGCAATAACACCTTCGGTCATTGTATCACTTAGTCGGGGCATTAATATCGCTTCAGCCATAGTTATTTTGCTCTTTAAAATGTGCCGTGAAATTAAGGTAAAAAAAAGAACCAAGGTAAAAGAACCCCAATTCTGTGTGTTAAAAAAGGTTTTGGGGATAAAAAACATCCAAAATCACAAGTGCAACTTAATTAATATTAAAAAATATTAAATCTATTGCCCTTGCGATAAACTATAGGTTTTTTTGCCATCCCAAGTATTTAAAAGCTCTGTTGAACACACTTTATAGTCTTGAATCATGCGTTTATAGAGTTCTAAAATTTCTATTTGGGTTACTGGAATTTCGCCAATACTTTCAAAACGAATATGGTATTGGTTTACTAAGTTGGTAAAAACCGAACCCTTTGGCCATACTTGCGTACCCCTATTGCTAATATTTACCAATTTAAAAATATCAAGTGTATGCTTTAAACATTTATCGGCTATAATTTGTGGTTGTTCGTTGCTTTCAATAAACATATCAACCCCAATAATTTCTTCGTTTTCCATCTCTTTACTTTCCAACATTGGATTCTTATTTAGCATGAAATGGGTAGGAGTAACATAATGGTTTGGAATAGCAGGTTTTGGATGATGTATTGGCAGCTTTCCGAAATTATTAATAATAGCCGTTGCAAATTCTGTAGTGTTTAAAGACGGCGTACTTCTATCTCCAAAATCACCTGTATGCACACCACTTTCTAAAGTATACAATAATGCATTTTCAATCATGGCCGATTTTTCCATTAACCCCAAATGACGCAACATGCCAAATCCACTTAATAATAAAGCCGTTGGATTGGCAATATTTTTTCCGGCAATATCTGGTGCAGTTCCGTGCACTGCTTCAAAAATACAAATATGGTCTCCAATATTAGCAGATGGGGCAAAACCCAATCCACCAACAAGTCCTGCACATAAATCACTTACAATATCTCCTTGCAAATTGGTTAAAACAACTACATCAAATAAATCGGGTCTCGATACCAATTTCATACAAAGATCATCAACAATTACATCGTCGGCATTTAACTCTGGGTATTCTTTTGCAACTTTATAAAACACTTCTAAGAACAAGCCATCTGTCATTTTCATGATGTTCGACTTGTGTCCGCAAGTGATTCTTTTGGCCCCTTCTTTTTTGGCCATTTCAAAAGCATATTTAATTAATTGCATGCTACCTGGACGGGTAATAAATCTTCTGCCCAATGCCACATCGTGGGTTAGCATATGTTCTATTCCGCCGTAAGTATCTTCAATATTTTCGCGAACAATTGTAATATCAATAGGTATTCCAGCTTTACTAAATACGGTATCTACCCCATGAAGGGTTTGAAAAGTTCTTTTATTAGCATAAGTGTTCCAAGTTTTTCTGGCGGTAACATTTACACTTTTTACCCCTTTGCCTTTGGGCGTTTCCATAGGGCCTTTAAATAAAATTCCCAAAGACTCAATGGTTTCTTGCGCAGCGGGCGTCATTCCATTGCTATAACCCTTATCAAATACCCATTTTCCCATCTCTACAAACTCGTATTCTAACGGAACATCAGCAGCTTTAAAGATTGTTAACACCGCATCCATCAACTCAGGACCTATCCCATCTCCTTTTGCTACTGCTATCTTTGTCATAGTACTTGATTTATGGCCGCAAAATTAACATTTGTATAGTTAGGAGCGCTATTAAATTTGAATTACAAGTGTTAAAATGGAATTATTTGTGGGCATGGTAAGATTTATTTGAAATTCCCCAATTTGAATCATTTTTAATCCTTTATTGTATTGGATTTTCTTACATTTACCAAAAGCAAACAACTACAAATGGTATCAAAAATTTCTGAAGGCGTTGAGGTTAGCGTTGAAGTATTTTACCAAAATGATTATAGTAATCCTATGAATCAAGACTATATGTTTGCCTATCGTGTAACCGTAGAAAACCACAATGGGTTTGCTCTAAAATTATTAAGACGTCATTGGTTTATTTTTGATAGCAATGGCGAACACCGCGAAGTAGAAGGAGAAGGTGTTATTGGCATTCAACCTGTATTAAAGCCATCCGAACAATACCAGTATGTAAGTGGTTGCAATTTAAAAACAGAAATGGGTAAAATGCATGGCACTTACCTGATGGAAAATCAAAATAACAAAGAGCAGTTTTATGTAAATATTCCCGCTTTTGAAATGATTGTTCCCTTTAAAAACAACTAATCTACTGCTAACAATTCTTCGATTTAATTGACAAGAATATAATTTGACTAATTAGGCCGATACTTGGCTTCTTCAAAAATTTGTTTTGCTGGCGTTTGCATTAAAATATCGGGCGATACATTTCCTTTTTTATCCAACCATTTTAATACTATTTTTTCACCAACATATTGGCCAATTAAACCAGGCACATCAAGTCCTAGTGCTGGCGTATTTGGGCCATCATTCATATAATCTTTGGTAGCATCCGGATTAGATTCGTATAGCAAATTGTTCTGTATAAAATAATGCCAAATATTTGATTCATTGCTATTACATATGGCTAATTGTTTAGCCGTATAGCCTGTTGTAAGCGTGTCGGGCATATTGGGTAAAAACAATTTAAGTAAGTATTGACGTTTGCCTGCTTCCACCATTTGTTCCACCAAAGGTTTGCCTAAATTTTTATTAGGATACATATCATCAATAATATTTTTCATACAATTAATTGGAATATAGGCTTGGTCGAATCGTCGAGAAATATAACTAGGATATAATATTTGTGCCATTTCTGTATTGTACAAAGAATAATTGTTGCCCATGTATAATTGCAAACCAATTCCAAAAGCGTCTGTAGTAATAATATTTCCGTAACTATTAATAGGCCCTATGAAGGTTACTAGTTTAGTTGGAATAGCATAATTAGGATAATAATATTTTACATATTGCAAACTCTTATTTAATGCTTGCTCGATTGGTTTAATATTTGCAAATAGTTGTTTGCTAGAATCATAGAGTCTTCTATAAGTGTTATGAAATAGTCGAATATCTTTTGATGCGCTATCGGGTGTTGTACCAAGTATATTAAATAAATAATCTTTGGTAAATCCAGGATAGTCATTATTTAACTTTGTAAGTGCTTCGTCTATATGATTGGTGTCAATACTAAAGAAAGCTTGTTCAAAACGAATCACTTGCAAATTCACTTTAATTTTCGACACATCTGGCGTTTTAAGCCCCTGTTTACAAGCAAAAAGCATAGATAGTGCAACCAAAAAAAACACGCGCTTCAACCCCATTATTGTAAGATTTTGTATTAGTTTGATAAACATAATCATTTAATTCTTGTTTTAAGCTGGCCGATTTGGCAATAATTCGTGAAATTTGCACCATGAAGATTTTCATTGCACAGCAAAATTACCATATTGGCAATTTTGAATACAATATTGAAAAAATAATTTCGGCTATTGAAACGGCTAAAGCAGCTGGTGGCGATTTGATTCTATTTAGCGAAATGAGTGTATGCGGATATCCTGCCAGGGATTTTGTGGAGTTTAATGATTTTATTGCCAAGTGTTATGATGCCATTGACCGAATTAAAATGCATGCAGATACTATTGGGGTGCTTATAGGATCACCAGCAAAAAACCAATTTCAAAAAGGGAAAAGTTTATTTAATGCGGCTTTCTTTTTGCATGAACAAAGCATTAAAGCAGAAATTCACAAAACACTTTTACCTACTTATGATGTGTTTGATGAGTACCGATATTTCGAACCTGCTTATGAATGGAAAACTGTTTTATTTAAAGGCAAGCGTTTGGCTATTACTATTTGCGAAGACATTTGGAATTTAGGCGATAACCCATTGTATAGAATTTGTCCAATGGATTTATTAATGGAGGAGCAACCCGATATTATGCTCAATTTAAGCGCCTCTCCTTTCGACTATACACACGACGAAGACCGTAAATCTGTTATAAAAGCGAACGTATTAAAATACAAAATTCCCATGTTCTATTGCAATGCAGTAGGAAGTCAAACCGAAATTGTATTTGATGGTGCTTCTATGATTTTTGACAAGGATGCTAATCTTTGTCAATCAATTCCTCTATTTAAAGAAGCCCTAATTAGTGCAACTGTTAATGCAGATGGATCAATTGACGGAAACATTCTTGAACCTGCTAGCAGAGTACCCAACAAAGAATTAAATCCTGCAACACTAGAACCAACACTTAATATTGCACAAGTCTACGATGCACTGGTACTAGGCATTAGAGACTATTTTTCTAAAATGCAATTTAGTAAAGCCATCATTGGATCTTCTGGTGGAATAGATTCAGCAGTTACTTTGGCACTTGCTTGCGATGCATTAGGAAAAGAAAATGTTCGTGCCATTTTAATGCCTTCGCCATACTCTACAGATCATTCTGTTAACGACGCCGTTGCATTAAGTAACAACTTAAATAATCCTTACGATATTATACGCATCAATGATGTGTACGAAAGTTTTTTACAAACCCTAGATCCCATATTTAAGGGACTACCTTTTTCTTTGGCTGAAGAAAATATTCAAAGTAGAACTAGGGGTAATTTGTTAATGGCTATCTCTAATAAATTTGGATACATTTTATTAAACACTTCTAATAAAAGTGAATTGGCAACTGGTTACGGAACCTTGTATGGAGATATGGCTGGCGGATTAGGCG
>CAIKZP010000025.1 GCA_903831935.1 uncultured Bacteroidota bacterium
CCTTGTGTGTATGTTGCCAATCATCGGGTAGTTAATTTAGATACAACAGATCCTATCATTATTAGTTATACCAACAAAATTGGCAATGAGCCAACAGGCAAAGACAATCCAGACCTCTTGCGCATGAAATCTTCGCAAGGGCATGACCAAACCATTGTAAACGGTATTGGTAGAATAGGCTATATGAGTGGCGGAAAATCTGCACTATGGAAAGACGATGAAATGGCGCAAGTATTGGTGCAAGAAGCTGTTTCTTTTATTGTAAACAACCAACAAAAACCATTCTTCTTATATTTTGCGCCACACGATATTCATGTGCCGCGTGTTCCCAACAAAGCATTTGTAGGAAAGAGTGGAATGGGTGTAAGAGGCGATGCTATTTTGCAATTAGACTGGGCCGTAGGACGTGTTCAAAAAGTATTGGATAGTTTGCATTTAAGTAAGAACACCATGATTGTTTTTACTAGTGATAACGGACCTGTTTTAGACGATGGATATAAAGACGAAGCGGTTGAAAAATTAAATAGCCATACCCCCTCAGGACCCTTACGTGGCGGCAAGTACAGCATTTTTGATGCAGGAACCAGGGTGCCTTTTTTAATTAATTATCCTGGTAAAATACAGCCAGCTATATCAAACGCATTAATTAGTCAGGTAGATTTATTGGCATCTTTTGCAGCTTTAAACTCACAAAAATTATTGGCAGATGATGCTGTTGATAGTCAAAATATATTAGCTGCATTTTTAGGCAAATCAACAACAGGAAGAGCGCAATTAATTGAACATGCTGGCACACTTGCTATCATTGAAAAAGATTGGAAATACATTGAACCGTCTACTAAAATGCGGTACGATAAATTCACTAATATTGAATTAGGAAATGATCCTATGGCACAATTATATGATCTTAAAAAAGACATTAAAGAGCAACACAATTTGGCAGAAAAATATCCCGAAAAAGTAAAGGAGTTAGCGGCTTTATTAGAAACAATTAAAACAACAGGACGAGATAAACAATTAAATCCAAATTAAATACATCAAATAAGCAAGAATTAAACCTGCCAAGGCAATGATTAATCCACTCACTCTTTTTCGTTTAATATAAAGCATTAGTATCATTCCGGTAAGAGAAACAATTACCATTAAACCGGCAGAAATATCAATTACCCAAGACCATCTAGATCCCGTATCTCGGCCTTTGTGTAAGTCGTTTAAAATACCCACAACACCAGCGCGAATAAACATAATATCGTAACTGCCATTCTCGCGATTAATAAAGGCGTCAGCCGCATAGCCAGGGCCTTTGAACGAAACACTGCATTGGCCGTCATCAATTCTAAATTCACTAACAGCTGCTTTAATATTATGGGTTTTGCGTAAGTACTCAACAATATTTAATTTGTTAATTTGATTAGTGTCTTTCGAACTAACCCATTGCAAATTTAGTTTCCCTTTTTCTTGCGAATTTTTTAATGCACCTGCAAAAGTATCTGGGTGGTTGAGCGTAATACCTGTAACAGAAAAGAAAAATACAATAGCAAAACTTACCATTGATACATAAATATGTAGCCAGCGCGAAAGCATGGCAATATTGCGTTGCAGCGTTTGTTTAGGACTGCTTTTCTTCTTGGTAGTAGTAGTTTCTATGGCGCTATTAGTTTTCTGCTGATTTCTTTTTGTATTCTATGCTAGCACCTACCAATTCAATATTTCCTTTCAAATTAAATTGTTGTGGGGTGTCGTTACAATCAATTTCTTGGTGCAATAAATCGTATCCACCATGCTCGCGCACAACTTCAATATGAATGGTATATTTTCCTGGTTTTAGAATAGTGCCTTGGTCATCTTTACCATCCCATTTTAAAGTATATTTTCCAGGAGAACGTGTAGCGCTTGTGATGGTGCTAAATGCAGCAGGATTACTAGCTAAAGGAGCGCCATTTTTGCGGAACCACTCTTTTACATCTGGCAACCAACGGGCTTTATTATACCAAAGTGCAATGGTTTTAACGGTCTTTTTATCTTTGTCTTCTACCCAAACAGCAGCAAAAGGTCTTTTAGCAAAACCCGGTTGCTGTGCTAGTTCTAGCCCAATCAATACTTCGTTTTTCCAATTTGTTTGTATATTAATATTAGTAGCAGTTGTTTTTGCAAGTACTAAATTTTTCCAATTAGCACTTTCAATTCTGTCACCATTTTTGGTGATAATTAAATAGTCTACACCAGCATATTTAGCCGCTAATGCAATGCTTTCTTTGGTTGATAAAACATTAAATGCAGTAGCCAATGCGCCAGCATCTGTTGCTGAATTAGCAACTACTGTTGCACTAATAATTTCATTAGCAGGTAGAGCTGTTCTAGGATCAATAATATGAGAATACCAAACGCCGTTAATCAATTCGCCTCTGCGGTAATTACCACTAGTAGCAACTGCTTTATTACTTAAAACTAAATTATCTATTGGCGCATCGTTTTCGGCATCGGCTTTTGGATTACTAATTTGAATGTTTTCAGAAATATTACCAGCAATTACTAAATCACCTCCAATATTTACTAGAATGCCATTGATTTTTGTAGCAGTCATTGCCGCGTTAGCTGCAGCTTTAATAATATATGATTTTGCAAAAGAATTTAATTTCAAAGGCGCATCACTAATATGTGTGGCAGTTTTGTTAGCGGCATCCAATGTCCAATGGATTTGTTGTGTTTGCGCAATTGCATTTTTTAATGCATCATTAGCAGGCAATTGATTTTTAGCAGCAGCATCCTTCCAAACCAAATTAACGGTTTCTGCAGAAGCACTTAATGCACCAGCAGTTTGAACACGCCATTGGTCAAATAAAGACAAGACTGTAAATAAATCTTTTGAAACAGTAATTGGTTGATTTTTTGTTTTTAGCCAGTTGCTAAATTCGCTATTGGCATCGTAGGCGCTTAAAATACTAGAGAGCCTTGTTATTTCATTTAATACAATATTTTCTACTTCAATTGCTTGCTTAGCCGATACCGTACTGGTTTTAATTTCTAAAGAAGTACCCAGTACATTTTCAAAATGCGACACATATAATTGTGCTGTTTTTTTTGTTTTAGTAGGAGGGGTTCCTGCAAAA
>CAIKZP010000026.1 GCA_903831935.1 uncultured Bacteroidota bacterium
AAGTTTACAATCCAGAGGACCTTAATCCTTCACGCGGCATGGCTGGTTCAGACTTGCGTCCATTGACCAATATTCCTTACTGCTGCCTCCCGTAGGAGTCGGGCCCGTGTCTCAGTGCCCGTGTGGCTGATCATGCTCTCACATCAGCTACTGATCGTAGACTTGGTGAGCCGTTACCTCGCCAACTATCTAATCAGCCGCACACCCATCATCAAGCGCCGTAGCTATAACAATAAGTTGATGCCAACTCACTGTGTTACGGGGTATTAATCCAAATTTCTCTGGGCTATCCCCCACTTAAAGGAAGGTTGTGTACGTGTTCCGCACCCGTTTGCCGGTTACCACCCAGTATTGCTACCTGTGCTGTCCCTCGACTTGCATGTATTAAGCCTGCCGCTAGCGTTCATCCTGAGCCAGGATCAAACTCTCCATTGTAAATGTTGTTGTTTGATCTGACTTTAATCTCAAAAATAAATCTGAATTAAAATCGATTTAAATTCTATTTGATGCTTAAACCTTACCAATTTAATTCCTAAGAATTTAATTGTTTTTCTGTTGCTTCCAAACTTTCAAAGATCTTTTGGCCTAATTCCTTAAACCACCCTTTTTAATCGGGGTGCAAAAGTAAGGGCCTTTATTTTCTTAACCAAAAATTAATAGGCGTTTATAACCTTTATTTTTAATTAGTAATAAGTCAATTTTTTAAGAACTATTCCGCTTTTTTTAGAAGCGGGTTGCAAATATAAGACTAGAAAACTTAGCAACAAAATTGAATTCAAATATTTATGAAATTTCAACGTTGTTTTTTGTTATTCTGTCTTCAAAGATCAACGCTTTTTTCACTTGCGGGGTGCAAAGATAAGGGTGGATTTTTTCTTGCCAAATCTTTTTTGAATTAATATTTGCGAAAAGTTTGCAAAGCCAATTATAGTATAGATTACAGGAGATAAATTATTTTTTACAAACCTTGAAATTGAGTTGAAAAACCACCATATTCAGTAAAATACTGCTGTATTGAAGACCAATTTATTAATTGCCAATAAGTATTGATTGAATTGATTAGCTAGGAAACGCAACTTCCATTAAACATAATCCATGTGCTGGTGCAGAAAAATCTGCCTTTGAACAATCCTTGGCATCGAGAATGGATTGAAAGTTTGCAGCAGTGATAGAACCCGTTCCTAATTTCAACATTGTGGCCACCAAACCGCGTATCATTCCGCGTAAAAAACGGTTAGATGTAACTTCGTAAACCAATAATCCATCCCTTTCCACCCATTTTGAGTGTTGTATCTGACAAATAAAGGTTTTGACTTGTGTATTTCGTTTTGAAAAAGAGGTAAAATCGGCATGCGCCAACACCATGCTAGCACCTTCATTGAGCGCCTCGAGGTTTAACTTGTAAGGATACAACCAGGCTGTTTCTATTAAAAAAGGCGCTTTAGACTGTGTTATTGTGTATTGATAGGTTCTTGAAATGGCATCGAATCGGCAGTGCGCTGTTGGACTTACTGGAAAGATTTGCTTTATAACAATGTCTTTGGGTAAAACAGCATTGAGGTTATATATATGTTGTGTTGATATTTCAACGGTTGTGTCTACATGAAAAAAATTCTGTGCTGCGTGCACGCCTGCATCGGTTCTTGAGGATCCGGTTAATTCAAAAGGGATTCTGAAAATAGTTTGCAATGCCTCTGTAATGGAAGATTGTATGGTTTTTCCGGTATCCTGAATTTGGAAACCACAATAGGCCGTGCCTTTATAAGCTACTTCAATAAAATATCTTTGAATATCCATCTATGGCGTTTGCCTTTTGGCTTTTATGGCTGGTGCTGGAATATTTATGCTTGGATCCATTGCTGGAATAAACAATAAAACAGTATCTGTTTTTGCCCCATTTTGAACTGTGTAGGCTTGGTTAATGCCATTGGCCCCTATTTTTTCGTAGGTTTTTATAACATTATTAGTGATAGCTGGGGCCTTATCTGGATTTGATTTTAGTAACTTATTATCGTAATTAATTTTTACGGCCTCCTTACCTATTGCATTTCGAATTTCTGCTTGAGTAACTAAATCGTATAGAATCCAACTATTATCGGCATTCTGTTTTAAACGAAAACCTCGGTCTTTTTCTGAAATTTCACAAACAAAGGTTTGGGATACAAACTGGTTTTTGGGGAAATCTATTACTAAAGTATACTGACCCGCTTCTAAACTTGGTATTAATAAATAGCCAGTGGCATTTGAATGATAAGCCTTATCTGCCAATTGAAGGTTAAATGGAATTTTGGTTTCTGTTTGTATATATAGGAAATAGGTTTTTTGGGCTTGGATACTTTCCATAAAAAACAGGCTTATTAAAAGCAGGATGATTTTTATTGAAAACTTGCCTCTGTGCATAGGGATTGTTTGTTCCTGTAAAAATACTTGAAAAAATCATTGCACACTCATCCTTGTTTTTTATAGTCAATGATTGGCTTTTTTACCTTTTAATGAATTAGTTGTGTTGCATTTGTACAGACAATTACCTTTATCAACTTAAAATAAACTAGATGAAACATATTGCAGTACTGTTTACCCTATTTGCCTGCTCTTTTGTAGTTGCCCAAACAACTACTGTAAATGATGCATGGAAAAAAGACTATCGAGCAACCGCTCCTAAAATTAACGACTTGGTGCATACCAAACTTGCGGCTAGTTTCGACTATACGCATGCCTATTTAAATGGAAAAGTGTGGATTACATTAACACCACATTTTTACCCTACCGATTCTTTGCAGTTAGATGCCAAAGGAATGGATATTCATTCGGTTGAATTAGTTAGTGCTGGAAATTCTAGCAAACTAAATTTTAAATACGATGGTTTGTTTTTAAATATCAGTCTTAATAAAACTTATAAGAAAGGAGACAAATACACCGTATTGATTAACTATACGGCCAAACCAAATGAGTTGGTAGTTAAAGGTAGTGCTGCTATTTCTGATGCAAAAGGATTGTATTTTATTAATCCTACAGGAGAAGATAAAAACAAACCTACCCAAATTTGGACCCAAGGTGAAACTGAAGGGACTTCTGTTTGGATTCCTACGATTGATAGACCAAATCAAAAAACAACCAATGAGTTTAGCTTAACGGTTCCTGCTAAATATGTTACGTTATCGAACGGAAAATTGGTTTCGCAAATTAACAATGCCAATAAAACAAGAACAGATAATTGGAAGATGGATCAACCGCATTCTCCTTATTTATTTTTTATAGGCGTTGGTGATTATGCCATTGTAAAGGACCATTACAAAGGAAAAGAAGTAAACTATTATGTTGAAAAAAACTATGAAAAAGTAGCACGTAAAATTTTTGGATTAACCCCAGAAATGATGCAATTCTTTTCTGAAAAAGTTACTGGCATTGAATATCCTTGGGTTAAATACAGTCAAATTATTGGACGAGATTATGTAAGTGGTGCAATGGAAAATACCACTGCTACTTTACACCAAGAAAGTGCGCAACAAGATGCACGCCAATTAGTAGATGGCAATGAATGGGAAGGAACTGTTGCGCATGAATTGTTTCACCAATGGTTTGGAGATTTGGTAACTGCAGAAAGTTGGAGCAATTTAACAGTGAATGAAAGCTTTGCAGATTATAGTCAATTGCTTTGGCAAGAATATAAGTATGGCGCAGATGCTGCAGGATTTGAAAACTACAAAGAGATGCAGAACTATTTGGTTAGTGGCAGTCAGAGCAAAGACCTTGTACGTTTTTATTATGCCGATAAAGAAGACATGTTTGATGCTGTTAGTTACCAAAAAGGTGGACGTATTTTACACATGTTGCGCAATTTAGTGGGCGACCAAGCATTCTTTGCTTCTTTAAATAAATACCTTAACACCAATAAATTTGGCAATGGTAGTGCACATAAATTAAGATTGGCATTTGAAGAAGTAACAGGTAAAGATTTGAACTGGTTTTTTAATCAGTGGTATTTTGGCAATGGCCATCCAAGACTAGATATTAGTAGTGCTTATGATGCAGAAGCGCATAAAGCAATGGTAGTGATAAAGCAAACACAAAGTGGTGAGAAGGTTTTTAGATTACCTATGGCAGTTGATATTTACCAAGGCAATCAAAAAACAAGACACAAAATTGTAGCGAACAGTAAAGCAGATACTTTTTATTTTGCAGCATCAGTTAAACCAGATTTAATTAATGTTGATGCCGATAAAATTACTTTGGCTGAAAAAAAGGATACCAAAACCTTAGCTGAATTTATTTTTCAATACAACCATGCAGGCAATTATTTAGACAGACGCGAAGCCATTGAATATGCTAGTAAAAAAATGTCTGATACTGCTGCGTTTCATTTAATTGTAAAAGCACTAAAAGATCCTTTCGATAGAATTCGCGCAAAAGCATTGGCTAGTTTTGCTAGTAGTAAATTAGAGGCTTCAGTATTAGCTAGCATTGAAAACATTGCTACAAATGATGCTAAACGTACTGTTCGTGCAGATGCGATTGACATTTTGGCTAAACAAAAAAATGCGAAATACGCTAGTTTATTTGTTGCTGCTTGCAAAGACTCTTCTTATACAGTAGCTGGTGCAGGATTAGAAGCACTAGCTTTAATTGACAGTGTACAAGCTTTTAAAATAGCCAATAATTTATCTAAAGAAGAAGCAAAAGGAAGACTAAGTGGCGCTATATCGAATGTGATTATTGAATTTGGAGATGAATCTTCTTTTGATTTTGTGGTGAGTAGTTTCACAAAAATGCCATTGTCGCAAGAAAAATTTACCGCAATTGCATCGTTAGTGAATTTATTAGAGAAAGTAAAAACCAAAACGAATTTTGAAAAAGGAGTTGATGAAATTGTAAAATTCAGAGACCTAATGCCAGAGCAGATTCGTGTGCAAACAACACCATATATTAATAACATGATTTTAAAAGGACTGGCCGATAAAAAAGATGCCGCTGGAGATAAAGTATTTGCAGATTATGTAAGAGGAAAAATCAGTAAATAATTATTTGACCAATATTTGACTGGTAGACTTAATAGTAAAGGGCGAATTAAAACTAGCCGTTTCAATATTTCCAGCAATATTTATATCAAGAAGCTCACTAACTAATAGTGAGCTTCTTTTATTATAAGAACGTTTGCCGGAACTAAATCCCTTCATTGTTTGTGTAATATTATTGCCAGTTACTGAAGAACTTAATTTCATATTTATATTACTACTAACCAATACTTCAATAGTTGTTGGTGTTTGCGAATTGATGGTATACTGATTGGTAATAATTGAGCTGTCTACTTTTATAGTATCTGCCCATTGGTAACCTTCTTTAAAATTGATGGGATTGATGGCAAGAAAAAATTTGTCGACATCATTCACATTGGTATTCACTGGCGTAACTATTCCGTCTATTTTAGTATTGGAAATTAGTTGGTGATTTTCTACTACTAAGTTTTGTGGCTTATTTAGTATGGCTAGAAGGTTAGCAATTTCAGGCATTTTGTTGTCTATAGTACTATCTGTATCTAATAGATGTTCGTTGCCAAAATCTTTTGTTGAAAGCTTTATATGACGTGGTATTAATTCTAATGAATAGCCAGTATTAGTAACTGATTTCACTTGATAGTCGACAGTTGTTTCATTAACCACCTGCATTTCAGTATGCTGGTCTAAGGTGGTCATGTCTGTAGCATTTTTTACAGTAGAAATAGCCGTAAATTTTGTACCTGCAACTACTGGAATGCATTGTGCTGATAGCATTTTTGTACTGAAAAATATCAGACAAA
Source organism: uncultured Bacteroidota bacterium (assembly GCA_903831935.1). GTDB lineage: Bacteria > Bacteroidota > Bacteroidia > Chitinophagales > Chitinophagaceae > Sediminibacterium. The sequence goes on from CAIKZP010000026.1 coordinate 5,795, forward strand.
AAATCATTAGAATTTTCATTGGGATATTATTCAATTTGAAAGGATTGAATTGGTTGCCGATTTTATAGAGGCTATCATTAGCGTGCTCGCTTTTACCAACTTCCACTGGCACCGCCGCCACCGCTACTTCCACCACCGAAGCCACCAAAACCACCGCCGCTATCGCCTCCACCGAAACCGCCACCGCCCCTGCTTGCGCCACCGCCAGATAACAATGAGGCCCAAAATAATGTTTCAGCAATATTTCCTGCACCAGATCGGCTCAAAGTGCCACCGCCACCACCGCCGCGACTAGATCCTACAATTAGAAATACCACAATTAAAATACCAATAAACA
>CAIKZP010000027.1 GCA_903831935.1 uncultured Bacteroidota bacterium
GGGCATTGTTTTACGAAATTCTAGCACTATCATAATAACCACTGTTAAAACAATAATAACCGCCATTATCTTTCTAAAAATCCCTTCATTTAAATCTTTTCCTACAAAAACACCAATTAAAATACCCAGTACCATCCAAGGAATTAATTTCCAAAAATGCACCCATTGCGCATGTCGATGATAATACAATACCGCCATAATATCGGCAGCACATAACAATGGCAAAACCACACCAGTAGAGGCTTTCCCGCCAAATACAATAGCCATAATGGTTACGTTCATCATGTCAATGCCTTTTAAACCGGCCTTAGAAAGACCAATAATAAAAGCAGCTAGCAAAATTAACATCCAATAAATAAATGAAGCAGAGAGTAGCATGTGTGTGGCTTATAGCACAAACAAGGGATTAGCTCCCTTGTTTGCGTACATATTTGGTAAGAATAACAATGGTTTGTCCTTCTATTTTACCTTCAATTTGTTCAGTATTGCCTTCAACTAAACGGATGTTTTTTACAACTGTTCCCATTTTAGCGTTAAGGGTAGAACCTTTTACATCTAGTGATTTTGTTAATACAATTGAATCGCCTTGCAACAAAATAGTGCCATTGGCATCTTTGTGTAGGTCTACACTGCTATCATTGTCTTGATCACCAGTGGCTTTAGCCCAAGCAAGTTTGTTGTCGTCTAAATAAAGCATGTCTAACAAATCGGCAGCCCAACTTTCTGCTTTCAGTCTATTAAGCATACGCCAAGCAACCACTTGTACGCCAGTTGCTTCACTCCACATAGATTCGTTTAAACACTTCCAATGTTCTTGGTTTAGTTCGGCTTTTTTATCAATTTGAGCTAAGCAAGTGTTACAAACCATAATACAGTTGTCGGCATTGGTTTGGTCTTGAGGAGGCACTTCATAAACCTGTAAAGTATCTGTAGCGCCACATAGTTCGCATTTGTTTTCGCTCCTATTGAGCAACAATTCGGGTAGTTTCATTTAATAAATTAGTGGCTTTTAAATAGAAGCTTAGTCTTTATGAGCTGGCTCTTTGTCTTTTTCTTTCATTCCTTCTTCTAATTCTTTCTTTACATTTTCTTTGGCATCATTAAATTCTCTAATGCCTTTACCAATGCCTTTCATGAATTCTGGTATTTTTCTACCACCAAAAAGTACTAGCACTACCACTGCAATCAGTAAAATTTCTTGAAATCCTAAATTTCCCATTTTTAATTATTTTAGTTTTTAAAGGTAGGCAAATGCCCAATTACAATAAGCAAAGGTTTTTTTTGTAGTAATTTTATGACACGACTTAACGATTTTACTACATAAAATATGGATTATTAAGGCTTTATTTGTTGAATCATATTGTTATTTTTTTAAATAAAGACTAAACAGCAAGCAGAGATACTAATAATTACCCACTAATTTATATACTTTATGCAAGTGTTTTTTTCCATAATCAATACCCTTTGTGTAGTTTTTGGGGTATTGGCGTTTTTTATATTGGCTTTTGGCAAAAGGCATATTTTCTCGTTTCGAATTTTAGCCGTAACCTTACTTGTAGAAATATTATGGTCTTTCATTTCTATTTTATTGTCGAATCATTTATTTGAGAAATTCCCCCATCTATACAGACTTTTTGCACCAACCATATACTTATTAGGTCCAAGTTTTTATTTATTCTTTCGAACCTTATTTTACAACGAAACCAAATTTCGAAAATGGGATTGGTTACATGCGCTCCCTTTTTTATTACACACCATAGAATTAATGCCTTTTTATTTAAGTCCAGTATCAGAAAAATTAATTGAAATCAGTAAAATTGATTGGAACACAATGAGTCAATTAATTGAATCAAAAGAAGGTTTTCTAGTAGCCATATGGCATAGTAGGCTTAAGGGATTAAGCATTTTTATTTATACTATATTATCACTTCAAATATATATAAAATTTAAAAACATTTCTTTTGATTCTGTTATTGAAAAAAATAAATCAATTTTAAAATTCGCGTATTTGTTTCTGATAATAATTAGTTTATCGCAATTAGGACTACTTATTCCAATGTTTTCTTTAACATTCTTTCCAATTGCGCCAATTTTTCCATTCTATGCACTACAGTTTTCCAATACCATTATTTTAACTTTTATAATAGTGTATTTGTTTTTTAACCCGAGCATTTTATACGGATTAGATTTTAACAATATTGGCATGGGTAAAACAATGGAAACGCTCGAAGAAGATCTTAGGTTAAATGAAGCGAAATTGCGGGCTTATTTAGTAAGCGAAACTGAAATGTTGGTTTTTGTTAATCAGGAATTTAAAATCATGCAATTCAATCATTTAGCCGAAAAAACAATAAGGCATTCATTTATGCGACAAATTCAAATAGGCGAAGACTATAGAACCTATTTACACGAAAAAAGAGAGCAAAAATTTATTACGTATTTTAATGCTGCACTAAAGGGTGAACATAGCAGTTATGAAATTGAATTAAGTTTTAACGGGCATGATTTAAAGAGATGGCATAAAATAGATTTCATTCCAGTATATAGTGATACAAATGAAATTACAGGAATTACTATTTCTACTATTGACATTCATGCGGCAAAAGAGATTGAATCTAAAAACAAAAAATATGCTAAACAAATAGAAGAAATATCTTGGCGTGAAACCAATTTATTGCGCGCGCCAATTACCAATTTAATGGGTATCACAAAATTATTAAATAAGTCAGAAGCCGATGTGAGTATCGACGAGAAAAAAGCGTTATTACTTTTAATTGAAAGAGAAGTGGAAAGATTAGATGTACAGATAAAAGAAATTGTTGACACTTCAAGCAACAATAAATAACTATGGAAACCATCCTAACACTTTTAAATATCCTTACAGTTGTTTTTGGGGTTTTTGTATGTGGAATACTATTCTTTAATAGTGGTAAGCGATTGCCATTTAAAATTTTAGCAGTTTTAATTTTTATACAAGTAGCATGGTCATTTAATAGTCTTTTAATTGCATTAGATTTATTTAAATATGCGCCGCATCTTTTTAGGGTATCAACTTTACTGGTATATCTAATTGGGCCGACGGTATATTTATTTTGTAGAACGATACTGTATCATGAAAATAAATTTCAAAAATGGGATTGGTTACTAGCCCTCCCTTTTTTATTACATTTTGTGGAATTGGTACCTTTTTTTATGAGTACTGGTGCAGAAAAAATACTTTTAATTAAACATATTGATTTTAAATCAATGTCGCAATTAACAGTGATGAAAGAAGGCTTAATTGCTGCAAAATGGCATTCTTTATTTAAATTAATTCATACTACAGTTTATTTAATATTGTCAATAAACTTGTATTTAAAATTTAAGAAAAAAGCATTTGTTTCTGTTATTAAAAATAATACCGAATTACTTGGCTTTATGAATGGGGTTATATTCATAAGTAGCTTTTGTGTGGGGCTTTCAATTTTAGCAGTTTCATTAGTTAAAGCCTTGCCATTAATTTCTTTTTACATTTTGCATTTATCAAACTCAATGTTTCTTTTTTATTTATTAGGCTATTTGTTTTATCATCCGTCTATATTATTTGGCTTAAACTTTAACCAAGGTGGTTTTAATAGTGCTATCGATTCACTAGAAAAAGA
>CAIKZP010000028.1 GCA_903831935.1 uncultured Bacteroidota bacterium
GGAAAAGACAATTTGGTTTTATTTTTTACCGAAAGGTATCCAGAACAACCTTTGGTTATAAAAGGTGCAGGAGCTGGTGCAGAAGTAACGGCATCGGGTGTGTTTGCAGATATTATTCGCGTAGCAAGGGTTTAAAAAAGCAAATACATTTTATTAGAAAAATAATAGCAGTATACAATTGATGCTTACTGCAATAAAAAAATAATTATGGCACCATTAAATATTGACTATTCCACTATTGTAAAAATCCATGCACCAGCTACTGTTGCCAATATGGTTTGTGGATTTGATGTATTGGGTTTTGCAGTGAATGACCCTTACGACGAAATGCAAATTCGTTTTTCGGCAACACCCGGTATTACTATTATAAATGATGACGAATACAATTTGCCAACAGATCCTGAAAAAAATGTAGCAGGAGCTGCATTACTAGCCATGATGGAAGAAATTAATGAACCCGTTGGTTTTGAATTAACCATTAAAAAAAATATCAAACCAGGTAGCGGTGTTGGTTCAAGCGCCGCAAGTGCAGCTGGTGCTGTGGTGGCAGCCAATAAATTAATGCAGCATCCATTTAATAACGAAGACTTGGTGCGTTTTGCTATGAACGGCGAAAAATTAGCTTCTGGCGTTAAGCATGCCGATAATATTGCACCTTGTATTTATGGCGGCGTAACACTTATTCGTTCTATTTTTCCATTAGACATAGTGGCATTAAATGCACCACCTTTATTTGTAAGCATTGTGCATCCTCAAATTGAAGTGCGTACTGCCGATGCCAGAAGTATTCTTCAACAAAAAGTTTTGCTAAAAGATGCTATTAAACAATGGGGCAATATTGCAGGATTGGTAGCCGGATTATTAAAAGAAGATTACGATTTAATAGGACGCTCATTAGAAGATGTATTGATTGAACCAGTGCGTAGTATTTTAATTCCAGGCTTTGATTTAATCAAACAGAAAGCCAAAGAAGCGGGTGCATTGGGTGGCGGTATTTCTGGTTCGGGTCCATCTATATTTATGCTAAGTAAAACCCAAGCAACGGCCAATCAAGTAGCAGAAGCCATGCACCAAGTGTACGAACAATTATCACTCGATCATCATACCTATGTTACCACAGTAAATCATGCTGGAGTAAGATTTGTTGAATAATGTTTATTTCAAAAACTAGCAACTATGAATTATTATAGCCTCAATAAAAATGCACCGAGCGTTAATTTTAAAGAAGCAACCATTAAAGGGCAGGCGCCAGATAAAGGATTGTATTTTCCAGAAAAAATTCCGGTACTAGATTCGGCACTCATTAAAAATATCCAGCAATATTCTAAAGAAGATTTGGCATTAGAGATTATGCTTCCTTATGTGGGAAATTCTATTCATAAAGCAGATTTAAGTAGCATTGTTGCAGAGACAATTAATTTTCCATTTCCACTTGTGCCTTTAAACAAACGAATGGAAGCCTTAGAATTGTTTCATGGTCCTACACTGGCATTTAAAGATGTGGGTGCCAGATTTATGAGTCGATGTTTGGGATATTTTTCAAAAGACCAAAAAAATACCATCACCGTTTTAGTGGCTACATCGGGCGATACAGGCGGTGCGGTAGCGAATGGATTTTTAGGGGTGGAAGGAGTGGAAGTAGTTATTTTATATCCATCCGGCAAAGTGAGTCCGGTACAAGAATTACAACTAACTACTTGTAACCAAAATATAATCGCATTAGAAATTGTGGGAAGTTTTGATGATTGTCAAGCCATGGTAAAAGATGCATTTATGGATGCCAGTTTAAACCAACAGCTAACACTTACTTCTGCTAATAGTATTAATGTAGCGCGTTGGTTGCCGCAACAATTGTATTATTTTTTTGCATACCAATCTTGGATGCAAAATCACGAGCAAGCACCTGTAATAGCCGTGCCTAGTGGAAACTTTGGAAATATTTGTGCAGGATTGTTGGCGCATATTAGTGGATTACCTGTAGCGCATTTTATTGCAGCTTGCAATGTGAACGATGCGGTACCTGCTTATTTACGAAGCGGAAATTTTGCCGCACAAAAAGCAGTAGCCACTATTTCAAATGCCATGGATGTAGGAAGCCCAAGTAATTTTGTACGCATCCTTGAATTGTTTCAACACAATTTCAAAAACATCAGCCAAAAAATAACGGGGTATACCGTTTCAGATACTATTACCGAGCAAACAATTTTAAACACTTATTTGAACGAGCAGTATTTATTAGATCCGCATGGGGCAGTGGCTTATTATGCATTATCAGAATACCTAAAACAATATCCAAGCCAAGCAGGTATTTTTTTAGAAACAGCACATCCAGTAAAATTTCCTGAAACAGTTGAAGCACTAATTCACAAAAAAATTGAAATACCAGAAGCGGTGCAACACTTATTTGCTAAAGAGAAAAAAAGCATTTTAATGGAAGCAAATTTTGAAGCATTGAAAGAATGGTTGCTAGCGCGCTAGAAAACTAAATTTGATTTTCAATTATAAACTTCATTAAGGCCCCTGGAGAATTCAGTTTTAATTTTTGCATGATATTTTTTCTATGCGTTTCTACAGTGTACACGCTTAAATGCAAAGTATCTGCAATATCTTGATTGGTTAAGCCCTTTTTAATATGCTGAATGAGTTCTTTTTCGCGTTTGGTTAAATTAAACTGTTGCAAAAACTGGTCGTTCACGGCAAAACTTTCTGCAGATTTTTCTTCGTTTTGAGGAGACGAAAAATTATTACCAGCATAAGCCGCTTTAATGGTTTCAATTAATTCGTCTTTTTGACTGCTTTTTAGCAAATATCCATTTGCGCCTTTTGATTTTGCTTCTTTAATAATGGCATCATCAAAATAACCCGATAGCATTACAATTTTTAAGGAAGGATAACTTTGTTTGATGTATTTAATGGTTTCTAGGCCATTCATTTTAGGCATATTAATGTCTAAAAGAATTAAATCGGGTAGTGCTTCTGGAAGCATATCTAACACTTCTCTACCATTATAAGCAATCCCGCAAATTTCAAAATCAGGCTCATTACTAAGCATCATTTTAAGGCCTTCAATGAACAAAGGATGGTCATCGGCCAACATGATTCTTATTTTTTCAATTGCTTCTATTGCCATTTTAGTTTAGGGGTCACTGGTTAAATTCCATTTAAAAGTACAAACTAGTTTGTATATAAAGAAAAATTTGTATGCTTCTGAACCAGTTTCTTATAAAATACCTAATTGGTTTTGAATTAATTAGCCTTAATAGAACTGAAAATCAACATATACAAACTACTTGGTATTTCTCAAAAAAACAGCAATTGATAATTTAGTGTTCTTTTCTCTACACCATCAACTGGAAATAGGTATTCCCTTTGAAGTAAAACTTACAGATGAATACAATTATACAAAAACTGGTTTTAGGAATTTTATTTATTACAAGCAGTGTTGCAGCAACCGCGCAGTATCAGTCAATGGGTAGTTGCGGTTCAAATGGACGCCCCAATTATTTGGTGAATCCATCGGAGGACATTTCAGACAAGTGTAAAAAAAATATTAAAACAACATTACCTGAATGGCGTTCAGTTTCTAAATACAATCCCAAATTAATAGATAAGGACCTACCCGAAAATATTTCAATTACTTGTAGCGCCGATGTTTGGATAAGTTTTGTAGACGAAGGTTCAAGTTATTTAAATGCACTTGGTTATTATACCTATCCTACAAATGCACCGTTAACAGTTGCACCAACGCCCGATAAAATAAAAATTGTTTTCCCTTATGCTTCAAAAGAAGGCAATGGTGGCGGATTAAAAACAGGAGACAAAGTTTTCTTGGGCAATTTTCCAGCCAATACATCTATTGCATTTGTTTTATTAGCCGATGGATGGGATAATACCAATAAAAAAGTTACGCAAGGCAGGTGCCAATTATATACCGACAATCGTTTTAATCCAGAATCGAATCAAGAGCAAAAGAAACATTCGGTTATTATTTATGACGAAGATTCAAAACGTTATGTAGTGGGTATGGAAGATGAGCGCAGAGACGATGCTAAATGCGACCATGATTTTAACGACCTATTATTTATTGTAACAACTTCATCGCAAGACTGTGTAGAGCACAAAGAAAAAATTCCTAAATGCGATCATGATGGCGATGATTCAAATTCAGGACACGAAGGTGGATTAGAAAGTAAAAGTTTGGGTGATGCTGTTGCAAAAAGAATTTTTAATAACGCAGTTAATAGTACACAAGGTGCTATCAATTATGCAAAAATGCCATTGGTTGCAACAGATATCCGTAATACTGTAACAGGTGTAGGACCCAATGCTGCTTTAGGTTTGGCCGATATCATGCCAAGTAAAATGATTGATCCTGGCTATACTGCTTATGTTACAACTGCAGCAGATATTACTAGTTTCACCAATGCTACCGAAGTTCGTTCAGTAGATTTTACCATTAACAATAATTGCCGTGCAGTAGCATTTGCTACCAAAACAATGGGTCAATTATATGATCATACCAAACCTGTTTGCGATCGATTAAAAGGCGCTTCATTATTGGGTATGGAAAATATTAGTATTAACAACCTGAATTTTGTTCGTTATACTTTATTGCAACCAACAGGTAATACAGAATATGCCATGAGTTTTTCTGTTGGAACAAAAACTGGTAGGTCTAATTTTTCTTTTCAATCAAATTGGTTAACACAAAATTATACGCCAGACGAAACCATGTATAATTACCAAGTTTGGGGAGCAACACCTTATTACTGTATAGACATGGCTTTGGAAATTTTAGACAAACTAAATGCCATCATGCCTGTACAAGTTTTAAATAGCGGAACAGTATTGCCTAAAACTTATATTGTTTCAGGAAAAAGAGACGGTACGAATCTTACTATTTCAATCAATAATACCACAACTGCTGCCACAGGTTATTTTCAAATAGAAGAAAGACTAGCCGAAAATACCACCGCTATTATTAAAAGAAATGTTCCAGTAACTGTTGGTGCGAACGCTGTTTCAGCCATTGCATTACCTGTTAGTGATTCATACGAATCAACTATTAGTTTGTACTTGAACAATCAATTACAAGACGTAGTATTTATGGCTGATGGCACTTGGAATGTAGACTACAATAAAAACACCACTGTGTTAAAATCGTTTACTATTCAAAATGATTTAAACATTGCCAATACACCTAAAGAAGATTATCCATTATTTAGGAATGTACAAGTTGCGGCAACTACCAGCGATTATACAACTGTATATAAATTATTAAAAGGAGGTGGCGCTGCACAAGATTTAACCGCTTATAAAGCCATTAAATTTACTGCAGCAGCAACAGGTGCTAATATGCGCATTACGCTAGTAAAAGCAGGTGTAAGCAATTGGGCCGACCAATATAGTTTCTATCAACCATTATCGGCAGATAGTAAAGAATATAGTATTGCATTAGCAGATTTTGCAACGAGTACCGGAAAAGGAAATATCAACCCATCAGATATTACTACCGTTATTTTTGCACTAGAAGTTCCAACCGCAACACCAACTGCCATAACTGCTAAAATAGAACAAGTAGCATTTAGTAAATCATTACTTGCCCCAGCCGATGTAGTAAGCATTAAAGAAGTACAATTGTATCCAAACCCAAGTAAGGGAAGATTCACTGCAAGCTTTAAATCGGAGAAAGCAATAGTTGTTACCTTAAAATTGGTAGACATTAATACAGGGGTACTTCAATTGAGCAAATCAATTAATGCAGTTGTTGGAGATAACAAAGTATTGGTTGAAATGAATCAAACAATTAATACCAATGGCTATATCCTTCAGCTAGAAGCCGAAGGAGCCAAATATCAACCTAAAAAGCTAATCATTCAAAACTAATTCGTATAAATTTTTTGTTGGAAATGGGTCTATAGCAGGAAGGGATTCCTGCTATTTTTTTGTGTAAACTATTCTTAGATTTAGTGGTTTATATAATTATACTCAGCCAAAACTGTCAAAAAAACACCAGTTTTGGCTGGGTATAAAAAATTATACTCAGCCAAAACTCGAAAAAAAATACTAGTTTTGGCTGAGTATAAAAAAACATACTCAGCCAAAACTCAGTTTTTCATCGTTTTTAAAATCAAAGAATGGAAAAATTAATAGGTAGAATAGCAGAAAAAAAGGTGCTTGAAACTGCTATGGCAAGTAATAGTACAGAATTGGTAGCGATTTATGGCAGACGTCGTGTTGGTAAAACATTTTTAATTAGGTCTGTATATGAGAAGCAAATTGCGTTTGAGTTTACGGGAGTAAAAAATGCAAACCTATCAGAGCAATTAGAAAATTTTAGTCGCTCTTTAAAAAAAGCA
>CAIKZP010000029.1 GCA_903831935.1 uncultured Bacteroidota bacterium
AAGTGAGGAACCCTATAACATTAGTATAAAAGGAAATAAGTTGAATACCTTTTAGTATGTGTCCGATACCAAAGGAAACTACTCTATACCCACCTTTATGATTTAGTTCGTAAGGGTGGAGTGTATCCTCTCCAAAGGGAAAAGTATAGTAGTATAGTTGAAATTTAAGATTAGAAATATTTAATTAAAACAATAAACATGAAGAACGAAATAAACATTAACACTACAATGTTATCTGAAAGAGAATTTATTAATATCAATGATTTAATGGAAATACTTGGAACATCACAGAACACCATTTATAGAATATGTGATAGAAAAGAATTGAACAAATACAAATACAGAGGGGTTAATTGGTTCAAAACCCATGAAGTAATTTCTTACTTAAATTCAAAAGGTGTATTAAGTTCAATTGACCATATCAAAATGCAAATGGTAGACTTATAGAATAAATAAATAGTATCAAAATATGTGGTTAGTATATCATTATGTAGAAAATCGTTCTTCTTTTAGTTTGATGTAAATGAAAAGAATTGAACATCATTTGACCCTAATCCCACCCATTCACATATCGGAAACAAAAATTTGACCATAGTAGGTTTTACCAACTTTACACAATGAATTATAAATCATCTGAAATAGAACAAATATTATTTGATAAACAAATACAAACTTACACGAGGATTATGGATTTAATCAATCGTGACTTTGACAATATGGACGAAGAAAGACTCTCCATATTATTACGTAATTGTATTGATATGTTTGGAGATATTCAAATACACATAAAGAATATGAAATCCAGAGAAATGTATTATTAATTATCTATTCTTTAAGTAATAACCCAACACCTTTTCCATTGGATACTTTCTGATGAATTCTTTGATTTCTCTATCTTCATTTTCATCAAATTCTTTTGAATACAAATCCTTTCCTTTCTTAATATCCTCTTTGTTTACAGAAACATACTTTTGAAAAGAACTCAACGTTTTGTGACCCGATAGTTTCATAATGGACCAGTTATCCATTGTTCCCATATCAATTAGATTTTTTATGAAACTTCTTCTTCCACTATGTGATGATAATAGTTCATAAGTAAATACATCTTTTTCAGTTCCTTTTCTTAATTCACCACCAACCATAATTTCTCGTTTGACCAATCTTTTGAAACCTAACTCTTTCCCAATATCTTTAAGATGCAAATTGAAATTAGGTTGTGAATATTTTGGAAATAACTTTTGACTTAATGATTTATTTTTTGAATACTTTCTAAAAATTCCTAATGATACTGGATTTTCTGGAACGATAACATTATCCTTCGTTTTCTCCATGGTCCAGACAAAGAAACCTTTCTCAATCTTAAACATTCCAACATTCATTTTATGTATATCACCCCATCTACATCCAACACTACATTGAAATGTGAATATATCTTTTATTAGTTCTAAATTGTTCCAGTAAATTGTTTTACCATCCTTATCAATATCTTTGACCACCTCACAATTAGTATAGGTTTTTGGATAATCATACTCTTTGTAATCATACATCTTTTTTACTTCCTCTGTATTCAAATAAACTAACACATCATTTCTAACCATTTTAAGTGGTTTGAACCTTTTAGTTTCAGTAATAAATCTTTGTTCTTTACTCCATGATAAAAAGATTTTTAGATTTGAAAATAACTTGTTTACATAGTTGTTTGATAACCCTACTTTCTTTTCTTTTGAACCTTCTTTTGTTGGTAATTCAATATCTAAACAATGGTTCTTAAATTCAGTTTCAAATCTTCCATATAAAATGTAATCGTAGGATAATTTATGTTTCGTATCAATTTCAAATTTCAGTAGTGTATTCTGTAATGAAATCAATGTTTTAGTATATCCCCTATGATACCTTTCCTTATCTTTTAAGAACAAATCATAGGAACTCCAAAAACTCTTTGATTTTGGTTGTTTCTTCGTTTGTGTTTCAACATTCTTTTCGTAATTGATTTTAACCAGTATTGGTGTAGGTATATCACCATTTTCAATCAGTTCAGTAATGATACCTTCCAATTTGGTTCTAACTGATGTAATCCTTTTGATTATTTGAGTGTAGTTCGGACTACGATTTGATACCACTCCTGACTTCCAGTATTTTGGTTCAATATATTCCTTTGTTGGAAATCGTTTGTAGGTTCCTTTGTATTTGTATTGTAGTTGTAAAGGACAAACCTTCTTACCATTCAATACTTTCACATCTGTTTTGACTATGACTAACGATACACCCATGACTTTTAATTGTAATACTAATATACAATTAAATCTTAAATTGGTTATGGTATGGGTTATGTTTTGATATTAAAGAAAAAGCCCTCATAAAACTTACTGATAATCAGTGCTTTATAAGGGCTATTTTCATCTTCGTCGGGAAGACAGGATTCGAACCTGCGACCCCCTGGTCCCAAACCAGGTGCGCTACCGGCCTGCGCTACTTCCCGATTGAAAATGTTGCCGATTCCCCTACTTTAAAGTTGAAGAGCGGTGAGGGCGGGATTCGAACCCGCGGTACAGAGTAACCCGTACGGCAGTTTAGCAAACTACTGATTTCAGCCGCTCATCCACCTCACCGTCCTTGCTCTTTTCAGAGAGGGCTGCAAAAATAGGCTCCTGATCTCTAATTGCCAAAAAAGGATGAAAGAAATATTAAAATAAAAATCCCGAAGCAGTATTTAACTGTTCGGGATCTTCCAATTTATTATTGCTTAACGCTTACATTGCCGCTAATTGCACTTTTTGGGTCAATTCCATCACGTTCTCACGGAATATAGAATCTGTATCCATTAAATCTTTTACGGTCTGGCAAGAGTGTATTACAGTGGTATGATCGCGTCCGCCAAAATGTTCTCCAATTGTTTTCAAAGAATTCTTGGTAAATGCTTTTGCCAAATACATGGTAATTTGACGCGCTTGTACAATTTCTCTTTTTCTTGTTTTGTGTAACAATCTGTCGTAAGGCACGTCGAAATATTCGCAAACCATTTTTTGAATTGCATCGATGGTAATTTCTTTGCTGCTGGTTTTTACAAAATTGCGTAATACTTTTTTGGCTAGTTCAACATCAATTTCTTTTTTATTTAAAGAAGACTGTGCTAATAATGAAATTAAAGCGCCTTCTAATTCACGAACATTGGTGTTAATATTATAGGCCACATACTTTACTACTTCTTTTGGCATATCTAAGCCATCGTTCTTCATTTTCTTTTCTAAAATCTCTATTCGAGTTTCGTAGTCAGGTATTTGAAGATCGGCGCTTAAACCCCATCTAAAACGGCTTAATAAGCGCTCTTGCATGCCGTCTAAATCTTTTGGCGGCTTATCTGATGTAAGTACTAATTGCTTGCCGCTTTGGTGTAAATGATTGAAGATGGCAAAAAATGCATCTTGGCTTTTTTCGGCCCTGCTAAAGAATTGAACATCATCAATAATCAACACATCTATCAATTGATAAAAATGGATGAAATCGTTAATGGCGTTGTTTCTGCTATGGTCTTGAAATTGGTTAATGAATTTTTCGCTGCTCACATATAATACAACCTTACTAGGGTGCATACGTTTAACATCATTACCTATTGATTGTGCCAAATGCGTTTTACCTAATCCAACACCACCATATATTACCAAAGGATTGAAAGAATTGCCTCCTGGTTTGTCTGCAACAGTTTTACCTGCTCTACGTGCTACCCTGTTACAATCGCCTTCTATAAAAGAATCAAAAGTATACATGTGGTTTAACTGCGGATCAATTTGCATTTTCTTTAAACCAGGAATAACAAATGGATTTTTAACAGGATTGTCAATAACCAACGGAAAATTCATTTCGTTGTTATTGTATGTTTTCATGTTGCTTGCTGGAATATCCATAGACCCGCTACGTCCATTGGTATTTCCGCTATCAACCATAATTCTATATTCTAAACGTGCTTCTTTGCCTAATTCACGCTTTAAAGTTTTTGCTAATAAGTTTACATAATGCTCTTCTAAATATTCATAGAAAAACTGGCTAGGTACCTGAATCATCAAAACATTCCCCTTCAGCTCAACCGGAGTGATTGGCTCGAACCAAGTTTTGTAGTGTTGCCACTCCACAATGTCTTTGATAATTTTCAAGCAATTGCTCCAGATTAGTTCAGCGTTCTTAGACATACAAAAAATACAATTTATAGCGGGTTACAATATTCTACTTCTACAGTATTTCTAAACAAATAATCAATGTTTTCCACAATCGACTAATGTTAAGAAATTATTAAGGGGAGTGCAATATGTACACTTTATGTTGAAAAAAAAATTTTTTATTTCAGTTATTTATTTCTTATTAAAATTGATTTAGATTTTACCCTTTTCCCGGCACCATATAACGAAAAATCGTAATCAATGCGTCCTAGTTGAATTCCAGCCCATCCAACCTGATTTACAAGCACTTCATTTTGCTTTTTATTGGTGTATTTCCTAGGAATTTCAAAGAAACGGTGGGTGTGTCCGCCCAAAATTAAATCGATATTTTCTGTCTCTTTTGCCAAAATTTCGTCACTTATTTTACCATCATCATACTTATCCCCTAAATGAGACAAACAAATTATTAAATCGCAACCCTGTTTTTTTAAAATGGCAGCCGTTTTATTGGCCGCTACAATTGGGTCTTGATAGACCGTTTTTCCGTATAAATTTTCGGGTACCAACCCTTGCAATTCTATGCCCAATCCTAGTAC
>CAIKZP010000030.1 GCA_903831935.1 uncultured Bacteroidota bacterium
AATATTGGGTGTTACTAAATCTTTCGACCCATAACAATTTAAATCGACAGCACCTTGGTCATCGGAATAAATGATAATTACATTCGGTTTTTTTTGTGCTTGCAAAACAGATGCAATCAATAAAAAAAATGCAAAGAATATTTTTCTAAAATGTTGATTCAATTTCATAGTGGTAATTGTTTCTATTTAACCAAATTGTTTATATATGGATCCTTATTTTTTACAGCCCATTCCATTAATTGTGCTCTACAATCTTTTAATGCAGATTGATATTTGGAATCATTCACTAAATTCACTAACTCATACGGATCATTTTTAATATCGTATAAAGTTTCTCTTTGCATTCCTTCGTTGTAGATCCAATATTTAAATTGTTGGTTACGTATCATGCGTCCTTCGGGCATTGGAATTTTACCATTCACAGCTGCACCTTGAACCAAATGATCCGACACAACAACAAACTTTCGATCAATTGTTGTTGCTGTACCAGTTAAGATTTTCTTCAAACCAATACCACGTGTTTTATTGGGCAATGGCACTCCAGCAAACTCACATAATGTTGGCAACAAATCTGTTCCAGTTTGAATCATTGCATTTGATTTAGCAGGTTTTAGGCCATTGTAATTAAAAATGAAAGGCACTTTAGCAGCTTCTTCATAAAAAACCGTTTTTTGATTCCAGTGGTGCGCACCTTGGCAATCGCCGTGGTCGGCAGTGAATACAATCAACGTATTTTTATCTTGTCCAGAAGCACGCAATGCGTCTAGCACTTTTCCTATTTCAGCATCTACTTTTTCAATCAGTCGATAATAGGCCCAAATATATTGTCGCCATTTATCATCCGAAAAATCTCCTACAGGAAATGCATCACTTGCTTGAAAAGAAGTACGCATTAATTGCATTATATCTGTTTCATTTTTTGATGGTTTCGAATTAGGTCTTAGCGGAGGGCACTGGTCTGCAGGAGGTGGCGTACCAATAGGACCATCGGGTAATTTATCGCCCCTAGCCCACTGACAAATATTGTGTGGATTCATAAAAGACACCACTAATAAAAATGGATTGGTACGTTTTGTGTTTAAAAATTCACTAGCTAAAATGGGTGATAAACTATCGTCTCCATTTCCTTTTTTATTTGGCAAATAATTAAAACCATGTGTTTCAGGCTCCACTCTATTATAGGGTAAATGCCATTTTCCTACATAACCTGTTTCGTATCCTGCATTTTTAAAAATTGTTCCCATGGTAGGAAACTCAATTGGGTCATTGTTTTTTTCTGCATTAGATTGAATGCCCATTTCATGCGGATAGCGTCCTGTAAATAAGGAACTGCGCGAAGGAATACACAATGGATTGGCACAGTAAGCATTGGTAAAGCTTACTCCATTTTTTGCCAAATAATCCATATTCGGTGTTTTTAAATATTTGCTGCCCAAATTAGCACTCATTGATTCTGCCGATAATTCATCCGACATGATAATTAAAATATTGGGCTTTTGTTGCGCTTGTAATTGAGCACATGCTAATGATAATAAAAATGATAGAATATACTTTATGATTTTAGGGTATAACATGATTTTATTTATTTAATGCTGTTTTAATATTTTTTATACCAAATGTATAGTTGGCTTTTTTTGACGGATGGCTCATTTTAAAACATGCTCTGAAAATAGTAGCGCCCCAGTTACGCGCAATTTTATCGTCGGCAAGTTTTATTTCTTCAATAGATAACATAAATAATTTTGAATCGTAATCAACAACAATTTTCTCGCCATCTCCCGTAGTAATAATCAATTGGCCATTTGTTGAGATATCAGGTTTAGTTGCTAGTAATATTGGAATAACAATTTCAGACGGATTTTCTTTTAATTCATAGGCCTGAGCAATAGTAATTGACTTCCCTTTCTGATGACGATATTTAGTTTCCCATTTAATTACACCCACAGTGTCGTGGTATGTTTTAGAAATATCTTGCGAAAACAATACTTGGTTTAAATGATTAGAATAACTAACATTTGAAGCACTATACTTTCTACCTTCTTCTTGAACATTTCCATTAATAATAGGTAAAAAGTTATGATAAGCAGAGCTATGCACCCATAGCAGGTTATAATCTTTGGTGTAGGTGCCTGCACCTGCATCAATCATTGTAGGATATCCGTTGTAAAATAGCACGAAACTTCCTACATCATTGTGGTTATGACTCTCTTGATTATGGCCAGCTTTAGCAGCTAAATTAAATCCTGTTTTAGTATTTGCTTGGTCTCTAGATACCATCACTTGTATATCAGGCAACCAACTATCTAAAACGAGAGGTTCTTGTCCAATTGTATTCATTAAATTTTTCGAATAGAAAAGCTCTGGCAAAATTCTTAGTAATGAAAACCCATCGCCCAAATTATTATTCGCTTCATCTTGACTAGCCAAAAAACTACCCATCTCCATCATTTTCTTTGAATTAACTGCTTTGCCATACCGATAAATCAACATGGGAGAATGATTCGTTTTTGCAACGGCATCAGCAAAATTTAAATAGTACCCATTACCAATATATGCCTTGAAAATATATTCTCCCATATTTTTAATGAGTGTATCTCCAAATAGATTAAACTTATTATTAGTAGCCATTGATACCAAATCAAGACAGTCAAATGTAGCAGCAGCAGCCTTTCCCCAATAACTAGGCCCTTCGTCACAACCGCCATCTGCTGGATAGGGATCTAAATAGTTATCTAAAATATTAAACACTTCCTGTACAAATTTAGACCTACGTTGTTTGTTTTTTTCTAAGAGTAAAGTGCAGGTTAATAAATTAGAACTGATCCAAGGATTCCAATTATTGGGCCTGCGCTGTTGAAAGGATTGCATTCTGTATGACAAGGTTGTATCTGTATTTTTTCGGTTGAATCCCATCCATCTATATTTTGGATTAGATTCAATCACCTTAAAAATCCGTCGATCAATTTCAATATAAATCCTTTCTTTTATTAGCGGACTGACTTTATCGAGTTTATCTCCTAATAAATTGGAAACCCATGCCAACATTGAGCCCGTTTCTGCAGCAAATAAATCAACTACAGGGTTTGTGACATCTGCAAGCCCTACACCTCTATTTTGATAGGTTAAATGGGCCGGTACGCCCCAGAAAGTTTCTTCGCAGATAGACCAAATTCCATCAACGATATCATCCATAAACCGCCCTTTGTTTTCAATCAATTCGCCAATCACCAAATTAGACAGTGCGTTTCTACGTGAGAAACTGATTGTTTCGAAATTAGTGCGGTTACCATTTTCTACAAAATCGAGAAATACAGAAGCCCTTGGAGTAGGCCAAGAATACCCTATAAGACTTTCAGCAGTTTTAATAATTGCAGTATATTTTTGAGCTGACAGTATTGATTTCCATTCATTAGATTTATTAATAGCAGGATATGGAACCCAAGCTGTTGGCTCCAAAATATTTTGTTGAAAAAATTCAGCCGTATAACCTTGTTTTAAAATATGCCTTCCTTCTTGCGCATAACTCATTAAATAAGATTGCATAAAAAAGCAGCAAACAAAAACGATTATTTTACTATTTAAATAGCTATTTTTTTTCATACAATTTTTATCACCCATTTTAATACTGTATTCTAATATGCTTTCATTCCAAAATCAACATAATTGATTGGAATCCCATTCACATTAAATTTAAATTTTATTGAAACTTTATTCTCTCCTACCCTAAGCAGTTTCATTGCTTTTTCTGGAATGAATGCTTCAGATATTTTAACCTCCGAATCTTTCTTTAAAAAATTAATTAATTGCATAACATACACACCATTAATATATATATCAGCAATGCCATTATTTACAGCAAGGACAGATAATTTTAATGGAATGCTATTCAGTTGAAAATCTTTCTGAAGAAATAAAACAGATTGATTCAATTTTGTATTTGTAGTTGAATTATTTACATCCGGCATTGAAAAAGGGCCTACTCCTTTAAGAAAGTTTTGCAAATCGTTGGTTTTATACCAATCTATAACAGGCTCAGAAAAACGGTAATTCCATTGTTGTGGTTGATCTGTTGAAATCGGTATAATATATTTTCCTTGCAATAATGGCTCATAGAATTTTTTATGGATTGCTGCAAATTGGCTAGTAGGTAACTTACTAATTTTTCTATCATACGTCATCCATCCACTTATTTCATCTTCTACATCGCTTATTTGCGTGTATACCACCGCATTTAATCCATGATTTTTTAATAGTAAAATATTGTTGAATAAATAATTATATTTTTCTTCAAACTCGCTTACAGAATTAACTGATCCTTTTTTAAAATCAATAGACCAATCTGTTTTTACATTGGGTGCTAAGTTTGGCGACCAAAGGTGTTCTTTTATTAATAAGTCAATTCCACCTGCTTCGCCCAATACCATTGCACGTTGATAGGTTTTAGGCACCATTGCAATTGCTGGACAAATTGTATAGTCATGAAAATCACGAATATCCCCTACTTGCATATCATTCCATCCACTGGCATTGGTGATTAACCTACTTGGATCTTTCTTTTTAATTTCGGCAGTTAATCTTTCTGTATCGTATTGACCCCAACTTTCATTAAACAATACCCACTGAATAATAGATGGATGGCTATATAACTGTTCAAGCATTTTTTCATGTTCCAATTCAACTGGCAACATTTTTTTGCTATTTAACGAGTCTGAAAATTTTGTAGGACTCACCATGTCTTGCCAAACTAAAATGCCCAATTGGTCGCAATGATAATACCAACGCTCTGGCTGCACTTTCATGTGCATGCGATCCATATTTGCACCAATACTTTTAAGGTATTCAATATCGTATTTTAAAGCTTGATCTGATGCTGGTGTAAGTATTCCGTCGGGCCAATAGCCTTGGTCTAAAGGACCTAACTGATAAATGGGTTTGTTGTTTAAAAGTATGCGCATGAAACCAGCTGCATCGCGAGCCATAGAAATTTTGCGCATTCCAAAATAACTGGTTAATACATCTACTATTTTCCCGTCTTTAATGACACTTAATTTTAAATCATATAAAAAAGGCTTTTCAGGACTCCATAATTTTGGTTGTGGAATTTTTATTTTAATAGTGTTTTCTAAAGCATGAGTGATAGATACAATTTCTTTTCCTTTTTCATATACCTGAATGCGTACTTGATTTTTTAAACTTGATTCAAGCTGTTGAATGGATAAAGAAATAGCTGACTCGTCTACATTGGGAATGATTTGAATACTTTCTATAGATTCGTTATTAACAGGCTCTAGCCAAACTGTTTGCCAGATGCCACTTGTAGCGGTGTACTTCGTTCTATTTCTAATTTCCGGCAATGACTGTTTGCCTATTGGTTGCGAACCTTCGTTGGTAGGATCCCATACAAGCAAGCTAATTTCATGGGTAAGATTGTTATTTAAAAACGGCGCTATATTAAACTGAAAATGATCGTAACCACCTTTGTGTTCTCCAACAAATTTTCCATCAATCCAAAGTTTGGTTTCGTAGTCAACGGCTTCAAAATGTAATAATAGCTGCTTACCAGTCCAATTAGTTGGAACAGAAAAAAAACGTCTATAGTGTAATTGCTGATTTCCCCTAATGGTTTCTTTAATACCAGAAAGTGCCGATTCAACACAAAAGGGAACAAGGATTTTTTTGTTGTATTGTTTAGTTGGTTGATTCGTGATATCTGATGAAATAGCAAAATCCCAAAGCCCATTTAAATTGAGCCAATCTTTTCTAACCATTTGTGGACGGGGATATTCTTTCCAAACATTTTCAGGTGTAACATCAGCAGCCCATTTGGTCATAATATTTCCAGGCACTGGTTTCCAATCCTGCGCGCATACTATTAAAGGCTGTAAACAGCAAAATAGTACTAGTTGAAAAAATATTTTCCGCGCATACCCCATTATATTATTTTAAATGTTTTCTACTTTTTTACTGCATCAATATTTCCTTCAAATAATGGCCATTTACCAAAGGATCTATCAACAGCAGTATTGTTAATTTTTGTTATTACCCATCTATATTTTGAAGCACCTAAATCATACGCAATTAAATTTCCATTTGGATGTTTGAATAGGGTATGCAATAATTTTTTATCTGCATTATTTTTTAGAATATTATCTAAGGCATTTTTTGCTGATGCGGCTCTTACAATTACCATTAAACCTAATTCTTTTTCGGAATAGGTTGCTAAGAAAATACTATCTGTAATTGAAAATAATTGCCAGTCGTTTGCAGTTAAGATTGGTTTTTTATTATCAGGAATACGAACGGATCCTTTTGTACAAGCAAAATCTTCATACACACCAGTGTTGTTCCATTTCATAAAATCTTTTCCTGGCCCATACATATGAAATGTTTGGCTCAATTCACGCGCACTATCATTTAAAAACAATACAATAGGTTTTGGCATAATTAGTGAAGGCCTTCCTTGGTTGGCACCACCTGCAGTTAGTAAATAAGATTTATCGCCTGAAACTATTTCTGGGCAAGAATTATAACCATGCCCCATTTTTACAAAATAGGCATTGGGTTTATTGAGTGTCCATTCCATTACTTTATCTGAAGGACGATAACTTAGCATCGAAGGCCATAGCGCTTGGTGCTTACCACGTGTGATATCTATTTTTAATGAATCATTGTAAAAACTCGCCCACATCATTAACATAACAGAATGATAATCGCAATATAATTCTTCGCTAAATGCGTCTTTAAATCGGCGACGATAGGGCGGAAAATGTTTAAATTGATAACTGCTCAAAGCATATTGCCAGTTGATCATGTCTAGTATTTGTGTGACGTATTCCTTAATAGGGCCTTTAGTAAATTCATTCAAATTAAGTAAAGAAGCATAGGTATATCCTAAGTATGGATCTGCATTAAATTCATACACACCATAATCAATGATCTCTTTTAAAAATGCAGTCAATCCTTTTTCTACCCCATTATTTTTATTATCGTATTTAGGCAATGGAAATCCATTTTCAAATAACCATTGGTTTTTTAAATAACGCGCAGATTCAGCCATTAGAATATGATTCTCAGAATCTTCAAACCATAAATTGGGTACTTTTTTTGTAAATCCTGCACCTTCAATTGTTAGAATATGATCTAATAAATGCTGCCTAGTTGCTGGATATAAAACTGTTGGTTGATTGCCAAACAAATACAATACTGGCGTAAATGCCATTGCATTAAAATCATACCCACCCTTAGGATTCAGCAACCAACGAGATCCGTTTTTTCCAGTTGCATTTTGCTTCATTAAATAGGCATTGATTTCTGGAATTCTTTCGCCAGCTAGCAAACAGCCCAATACTGTTCTTGGATTTTTTAAATCGATTTTTTCGCCGTCTTTCCAATCGGCTACTTTTCCTTTAGCCCAAAATGCAATGATGTTTTTTTGAAGTGTTGATTGGCTATTAAAATGAATAGATCGAGTAGTAGGTATGGCTATATTTCCTTTGGGAATGGGGTCGCCAATTTTCCTGCCTGCACAACTAGTTAGTAGTAAACTAGCTACTAAACAAATTGGCCCCAATATGATACTATTAAGCTGCTTTCTCATTACTATTTTTTAATTGACCAAACTTTAAAATTCCTATACTTAAAATCGGTCCATTCCATTTGACGGAATCCCATTTTTCCATCTTGCAATACCGGACCATATTTTTTCCCATCATCTGTCCAGTCTATTATTTTTCGTTCGTCTACAAACATTACAATATGGGCCTGGTCTTTTATTAAGGTCAATTTATGAATAGCAGTAGAAGCCAATGGAATACCTGGCTCAATCTCTTGCACCATATTAAATCCTTTATTTTTTCTTAGATGCGAAATTTCTCTACCCGGATTATCTCGTCCATTGGCATAATAAGAAATATGGTAGCAATTAAATAAATCACTCTTGGTGTATTGTGTAAAAGTGCCGTCTCTTTTAGGGAATGATGGATCAAAAATCGACTCCCCTTTTGCGCCCTTAGTTGCAAAAAAAATAATACACAAGCCTGCATCTGTTTTTAGATTTTGTGCTTCCCATTCTGCTACAAAACTTTCTGGAAAATCATTCGGACACCAAAACACATGGTGAAATTTTTCTTTAGGCGAATACATGCGCATCCAGCCATCTGAAAATGTTACAACACCGGGGCCTTCCATTGTCCAGTCTTTAACTGCCTGTTGTGAGCCCAGTGTATTTTGATAAATTAATTTTTCTTTTACAAAATCACTAATTACTACTTGGCCCTGTGCATGATTAAGCACAAAGAGAAAAGCTATGGTTAAAAGCAATATATATCTCATACTATAATTCAAATCAAGCTTTGTGTTTTGCAACAAAATTGGTACCATAAGGTGCACGTTGTGGCCTACTCAACATAGAATTTGCTAATTCGCTATTAGTGAATCGTTCTGTTTTAGGATCCCATTTTAATTTTCCTGGAACTTTCATGGCAATATGTGTAATTAAACAAACAGTACATGCTCTATGTCCTTTTTCAATTGGAGAAATTGGCTCTTTACCAGATTTAATACAATCCACCCAATTGCTGTGTTGCTCATCAATTTTATATAAATGAATTTCTTTTTCTCCTATTACCGAACTAAGAATTTTAGGATCACTTGCATCTAATGGTTTGCTTCTATCGTCCGTAACAATAGGATCAGAATCTGTTACTCTTTCGTTTCCACGTGAAACAAAAATCCATCCTTCAGTTCCTTCGTAACGAATACCGTTTGGATATACCGCACTGGTGTACATAGTGATGCCATTTGCATATTCTGCTTTTGCCATAAAATCTCCATGAACATCGTAAATACCTGATTTTGGAAATTCTGCTGTGGCTTGCACTGAAATAGGACCTGTATATTCTGTGTCCATTCCCCATGCGGCAGAATCGTAATGGTGTTGACCCCATCCTGTAATCATGCCTGCACCAAATTGTTCGCGACGCATCCAACCTGGTCGATCAAATTTTTCTTGAGAATGCACCCCAATTTCGTTATATGGCACATATGGTGTAGATCCTAACCACATATCGTAATTAAATCCTTTAGGCACTGGCATTGCACCAACAACCGGGCCTGATGGATCTGCTGAGATACCAATTTTTACAGTATGTAATTTTCCAATTCTGCCATTGCGCACTAATTCTGCAGCAATTCTAAATTGTGGATAGCCTCTTTGTTGTGTACCCACTTGTAAAATCACACCAGACTTTTGCACCAAATTACTTAGCGCACGTCCTTCTGCAATGGTTAACGAAGTTGGTTTTTGTAAATAGATATGTTTGCCTGCTAATGCCGCATCCATTGCTGCTCTTGCATGCCAATGGTCTGGAGTACTAATTACTACTGCATCTATATCTTTATTCAATAACAGCTCTCTATAATCGTCGTACATTTTAGGGTCTACATAATTGTCTTGACCAGTTTGCTTTTTGTACATTTCAATCACCCTTTTCTTGGCAGATTCTAAACGATTTCTATCCAAATCACAAACTGCCATTATCCTTACAGCATCATTTTTAATAACAAATGGCATATCGTGTTTGCGTCCAATTCTACCACATCCAATTTGTGCAATATTAATTTTATTACTAGGAGCAGATTTACCAAAAACCGAGGAGGGAACAATAGTAGGCATGAAAATAGCACCTGCTGCAGTTGTTAATGATTGTTGTAAAAATTTACGTCGTTTCATTTTATATTTTATTACTTATGATAAATTTTAATTGTTGACTATTTTTCAGCTGCATATTTAGCAAATGCTTCTGCAATTTTTGCTGTTTCATTGGTACCGCTATGCACTAGTACCCGATATTTTAAATGCACCACTTCCCCTTTTTTTATGTACGTATTTTTATCATCTGGAGGGAAGTACATTGGTGTGGGAGAGAAAAATCCATAGTCGCGTGTAAACCAAGGCGAAGGATACCAGTTATTTGTAGGGTGTTGCATAATTGCCATCCCTTCAATTTTATTGCCTCTTTTGCCAAAACAATCGATCCATGGTGATGGTTTTCCAAAAGTTGCTTTTTCTCCTTGAGCACCTTCTGCATCAATCATCGTTCCACCATTTTCAACACATAAGGATGCATCCATTCTGCCTGAGAAAAATGAGTGATTTGTTTTTTCTATTGTTACATCAGTTAACATTTCTAGTTTAACATCAAAATCAATTTGAATTTGATCTGCTGATGGTACTGAAATTGTAATTCTTCTAAAATCTTTAATTGGCGATTCTGCACCAGGGCGCTTCCAAACACAATCGTTTTCAATAACTACTCTCGGACCATTGTTTTCTATAATGGCATCCCTTACAGAAACAATTCTACCTCTTTCCATTTCTTTGTTCCAATAGTCGCCGCCATTTAATTTATCGCAACCTAAAAACAAAGAACTATGGTGCGGCCAAACCCCATTACGCATAGATGTTACTCCTGAACCAGATGGCCCGTTCACTGGAAAGAAAAATGGATACTTTTCAAACTCAGAAAATATATAACTCGTAAAAAACTTCTTATTAATGGTTACATCAATTTTATCACCAATTTTTACGGCTTTAATCATTACCTGACTAAACCCAATAGTGGTAAATAGCACAATGCTTAATACCCCAACTACCAACTTTTTCATGCTTTTTTTTGTTTGTATTTATTGATTAATTTTTTCAACTATTTAATTCCTGCAGCAAATACAAATTGATTATTCATCTTCGTCGTCTGCTGATTTCTTTTTAACTTTTTTTACTTTAACTGCTTTTTCTTCTACAACATTTGTCATTTTTAGAAAAACTGCTTTAAAGCTTGCCATCATATTTTTTAATTCGGGCGTTAAGTCGTTTTCTGAAATTTTATTTTTTTCAAGCGGATCGATACTTACATGATAGATCTCTCCTGTTTCGTATAATTTCCATTCTTTGTTGTGCACAAAACGTGCTTTTTGGAAAGGTTCTTTATGCGGGTCATAATGAGCAAACAACCATTCTCTTGGCTGGAATTTTTTACCCAATAATTGGGGCATTAAACTAACGCCATCTGTAATAAATGTACTTGGCAATTTAATGTTTGCAGCATCGCAAATAGTTGGTAAAAAATCTGTAAAGTCTACCAAATTATCACTCACTTGATTTGGTAAAATTTTACCATCCCAATAGGCAATCATAGGCACATGTATGCCGTATTCATTGGTATAGCCTTTTTGACCGGGAATTATTTTCCCGTCTTTCATGACAGAATTTATGCCTACACCAGTTCCATTGTCGCCAGTAAATAAAATCAGGGTGTTTTTACTCAAACCCAATTCATTCACTTTGTCTAAAATCTCCCCTACATTTTTATCTAAATAAGCCATCATGTCTTTGAAATGCGATGTATCTGAAGGAGATCCACCAGGCTCACCTTTTCTAACCACATTAAAATTTTTATACGCTTTTTCATTTAAGGGCGTTGGAACAAAAGGACGGTGCGAAAGCACCATTGGATAGTAAACGAAAAAGGGACCATCCTTTTTTCGCTCCATAAAATTTTTAATAAAATTGCTGAATATTTGGGGGCCGTATTCGCTATTATTGTATTTGATAGACTTGCCATTTTGAACAACCCTTGGATTTTTGTAGCGTTCATTATAAGTTGAACTAGTGTCTACAATATTCCACAATAAATATTCGTCGAAGCCAGATTTATAAGGGGCAAACTCATCTCCTTTTAATTGCCATTTTCCTGCAATACAAGTAGCATAGCCTTTTGATTTTAAGATGCCTGCAAAAGTAGTTTCGTTTTGATTTAAATAACCCCAGCGCTCATAATTTCTAAAATTAGATTTGCCTGTCATTATTTGCAAACGAGAGGGTGAACACAATGGCTGCGCATAACACTGGTCGAATCGCATTCCTTTTTGGGCAAGTTTATCTAAACGAGGTGTTTTATAACTAACACTACCATATGCACTGAGCGTTTCAAAACCAATATCATCTGCTAATATTAAAATAATATTAGGCCTTGAATCAACAGCTGTTTTTTGTTTTGCATTTTGTGCAGTTAACTGTAGATGCAGCATAAAACCAACTACTAACAAAAGCAGCAATCGTTTTGAACTTTTCATTGACCTTTTTTTATGGTGTATAAATCAATTAAAAATATACGCCTATTTATTTACAATTCCACCCATTACATTTTGTAATACTGCTCCCAACCCTTTCTTGGTGGAGGCCCTACTAATAATTCATTACCAACTTTATGATTGGTAATTTGTTTTGTATGACTATCAAAAACCAATTTGGTATTTAAACGTTGCGCTAAAACGCCCAATGCCATTACTTGACACAAAGGACCTGCAATTTCAAAAGCAGAGCGACAGGTTTCTTCACCCTTGCATGCTTTTAAGAAATTAGCAAAATGGCTAGAAGGGCTTGTTGGAACAAATGGCAAACTCGACTGCATGTCTTTTGCTTTTTCGGCAGGAATAATTTCTAATTGAGAACTATGAGATCCTCCTTTAAAAATTAAGTCTTTAGAATAGATCACTTTGCCAGGATACCTTTTGCTACTAATAGGACCCGATGTTGGTGGCGGAATATCTTTGGCTCTAACAGGCTCTCCATAAAATTCTGGCAAAACAGGTATATTATTATATCCATCATACCAAGATAATTCTAGTGCTGGCATATTTTTTCGTTTAGGAAATTTAAATACCAATGTTGATCCTTGTGGAAAAATTAAAGGGCTGTAACCTTCCATATAAATTGGGTCAACTTCTGTTGGCAATCCTAAATGTAAAAATTGGTGTGCCGTATCAATAATGTGCGCTCCCCAATCTCCTAGTGCGCCATTACCAAATTCAAACCATGAACGCCAATCTCCATTAATATATCCTTTATTGTATTCTTTAAATTGGCTAGTAGTTAACCATTTGTCCCAGTCAAGTGTTTCAGGAATGGGTTGCGCTGGTAAAAAATCAGACACTTTCATGCCATGCCAACGACGACCATTATTCATGAAAGCAGTAATTTTTGTAACGTCTTTAATGATGCCTGCTTCTGTCCATGCTTTGAATTGAAAATAGTTTTCTTCGGAATGCCCTTGGTTACCCATTTGACAAGCCACTTTGTATTTCTTTTCGGCAGCCATCATTAATTCAATCTCATGAAAGGTATGTGCCATAGGCTTTTCAACATATACGTGTTTGCCTTGAGACATTGCTAACATGCTGATAGGAAAATGCGAGAAGTCTGGAACACCAGCAGTTATGGCATCAAATTGATTGCCCATTTTATCAAACATTTCTCTAAAATCTCTAAAGCGAGGAACATTCGGAAACATTTTCATAATCTCGAGCGTATTAGGTCCGCCCATTTCTACATCACATAAGGCAACAATATTTGCCATACCAGTGCCGTGTAATTTTTTAATGATATCTGCACCCCTATTTCCTATTCCACAACAGGCAAGGTTTACTTTATCACTTGGCGCAATTCTGCCAAATGCTTTTCCAAATACCGACGAGGGCAAAATAGAAACACCTGCAACACCTGCCATTGTTAGGCTACTTGTTTTTATAAAATCTCTTCTTTTCATTTGATAAAATTTATAATTGAATAGTTTGGGTTAGTCGAATATCTGCCGAAGAAGTTCCTACCATAATTTGATAAGATCCTTTTGGGGTAATGAATTTTGATTCCGTTTCATTGTAATAGCGCAATTGTGCTTTTTCTATTTCAATTTCTACGGTTGCGGTATTCCCTTTTTTAATATTAATTCTTTTGAAACCTTTTAGTTGTTTGATAGGCATTGGCATTGCTTGATCTGGAAGTTTAACATACACCTGTGCTACTTCGTCTCCGTCAAATTTTCCAGTATTTTTTATTGAAAAGTTGATAGCCAATTTATCATTCAATTCTTTTATTTGTAAATGCTGGTAATCAAAATTGGTATAGCTTAAGCCATAACCAAATGGATATAGTGGTTTCCCTTTAAAATATTGATAGGTTCTACCTTTGGTTATATCATAATCACCAAATGGCGGCAACTCGTTTAGTCCGTTATAAAATGTTAGTGGCAATCTACCTGCAGGATTATATCCACCAAATAATACTTCTGCAACTGCTGTTCCTGCTTCTTGTCCAGCATACCAAGCGTCTACAATACCTGGAATATGTTCGTTAATCCAACCAATGGCTAGCGCGCCACCATCCACTAATACAACAACTGTTTTTGGATTGGCTTTATAAATTTCCTGTACAAAAACTTCTTGGTCTTTAGACAATTTAATACTCTCTCCATCTTGTCCTTCTCTGGCAAATAATTTATTAACCCCAACTACCGCAATAGCTATATCTGCTTGACTTGCGGCTTGTATGGCAGGTGAAAAAATATCGGTATAATTTTTAGATTCATTGGGTGCTTTCCAAAATAATTTGGCAGCAATAGGCGCTCTGTAATTAAAATATTCTGCTTGAATATTGTATTCTTTGCCTGCTATTAATTCAATATCTATAAAATCAGATATCATTGATTTTCTTCTCCATGAATCAATGACTAATTTTCCATCAATATATAAACGAGAACCGTCTTTGGCTAAAAAACCAATACTATATTTTCCAGAAACAGTTGGTTGTAGTTTCCCTTTCCATCTGATTGAAACAGGCGTACTTGGCGGAAAAGCATCTGGCGCTTGATTAGCAGGTTCGAAGTTTATATTTTCGTCTACCCTATTTTTTGAAATACCTTCTAAATTAATATTCGAAAAATACTCGGCTTTTAATCCGCCAGGAAAAAAATCTTTTGAAATTAATCCATAACCTTCTAAACCATTTACTGCGCGCCAAGGAGCTTCTATGATTTTTATTTTGTTTCCAACTTTATTTTTAATGCCTTGCAAAATGGTAACAGGCGCACCAATTGGCACACCACTATAATCGCCGTATTCATTGTAATTGGCATAAATTCCTACAACAGCTATTGATTTATTTTTAGTTATATCAATTGGCAAAATATTGTTTTGATTTTTTAGCAAAATCATACTTTCTTTTGCTGCTTGTATATTCAATGCTTTGTGTGCTTCAGAGCCAATAACAGATGGCAAAATTTTATTGTAAGGATTATTTGCAGGATCATCAAACAAACCTAATTGCATGCGTGCGCGTAATACATGGTAAGCAGCAGAATCTATTTGTTGAATGGATACCATTCCTAATTTATAGGCATTGATTAATGGTTGTGTAAAAATATCATCCCCACATTCTAAATCTAATCCTGCCTGAATACTCACCATAGCAGCGAGTTCTTTTGTTTTTACATATTTGTGCGCATCCACCAAATGAACTGCAGCCCCACAATCTGAAACCACATAGCCTTGAAAGCCCCATTCTTGACGTAAGACTTTTGTTAGCAACCAACTATTCGCTGTATTTGGCACGCCATTAATGGCATTATAAGACGTCATTATAGACGCTGCTTTGCCATCTTTAATACATGCTTCAAATGCAGGTAAATAATACTCTCTTAACAAGCGCATAGATACTTGTGGGTCATTGGAATAACGATTACCTTCTTGGTTATATACGGCAAAATGTTTGGGTGTTGCAACCACTTTCAAATACCTATTATCATTGCCTTGTAAGCCTTTTACAAATTGCACGCCTAAAACCCCAGATAAATAAGGATCTTCTCCATAAGTTTCTGTAGTACGACCCCATCTAGGATCGCGGGCCATATTAATGGTTGGCGACCAAAAACTAAGTAGGTCATTAAATTTTAAGGTCTGTTTTTTTCCTTGGTCTAATTCGTTCCAACGCGCACGTGCTTCATCTGAAATAGCTGTTGCTACTTCGTGCAATAAACTTGGGTTCCACATGGATGCCATGGCAATTGCTTGCGGAAAAACTGTAAACTTTCCAGGCCTTACAACACCGTGTAAGGCTTCGTTGCCGTGATAATATTTATCAATATCTAATCGAGGAATTCCAGGAGAGCTAGCAATTAATAAACTTATTTTTTCTTCGGCAGTCAATCGGCTTAATAAATCTTTTACGCGTTGATCTGTTGTAATATTTGGGTTGCGGAACGCAGGTGTTTGTCCATTAATTTTTAATGGATTAGCTACCAACATTACATAACAAAGCAACAATAAAAAACTGCTGCTTTTAAAAACCAATATTTGTACTTTATTTTTCAAGCCCCCAGTTTTTATTTGGTTGATTTGTTAGCGTTAATTCTAACACTCCACCTTTCATAATATCTTGATAATCTATATAACATTTTTGGTAATTCTTACCATTCAGTTTTGCTGATTGTATGTATACATTTTCGGGGGAATTATGTATAGCAACAATTCGAAAAACATTATTATTCGATACTTTAATTTCAGCCTTGTCTACACTAGGGCTGGTAATTTCAAATCTTGTATCACCAGGACAAACCGGATGAATACCACAAGCCGATAAAATATACCAAGCCGACATTTGACCTACATCTTCATCACCAACTAAACCTTGCGGCGCATAGGCTTTATTACAAATAAACCGAACCCATTTTTGTGTTTGCCAAGGCTCTCCAAATCTGTTAAACAAATAGGGCACTACATGCACTGGTTCGTTAGAATGATTATAGTATGGATTCCACTCGAAATTTACAGGGGTTTTATTGAAAAAATTATTCAAATCGGCAAGTGTACTGTCTTTACCGCCCATCAGTTCCATTAGACCTGGTAGGTCGTGTGGCACAAACCAACCTTGCTGGTATAAGTTTGATTCATCTGTTCCAAAACTAAATTTCAATCTACCTTCTTCGGGCCAAGGCCTAAAAAAACCAGTGGGTAATCTTGGGCAAAAACTTTTGTGTTCTGAACTATAAATATTTTTATATGATTGCGCTAATAATCGAAATTTCTTTTCGTCGACAGTCTTGCCAAGTTGCTTTGCCAATTCGGCTACACACCATTCGCTATATGCATATTCTAAAGTTTTAGAAACTGAATTTGGTGCGTAACCCAAAGCATTATTACCAAATTTAGCGCAAGTGTTTACAGCAAAATTATAGGCTTTGTTAATATCATATTGACGTATTCCTTTTGCATAAGCGTCGGCCAAAACAGATACTGCCGGATTTCCAACCATACAACCGCTGTATGCATTTAAAAATTCCCATCGCTCTAAATACCTTTTACCCGATTCATCTGCCAAACTCACTAATGAATTCACTACATCATTTACTACCGTAGGATTAATAATGGTTTGCAAAGGCATTTGACTTCTAAATACATCCCATCCACTAAAAATAGTACGTTTGGTAAACGCAGTGGTGTTGTGCACTTGCTTGTCTCCACCCATATAATTTCCATCTACATCTGTAAAATTTCTTGGGTCAATTAGCGTATGATATAAGGCGGTATAAAAAACTTCTTTTTGCGCCTCGCTTTTT
Organism: uncultured Bacteroidota bacterium; assembly: GCA_903831935.1. Lineage (GTDB taxonomy): Bacteria > Bacteroidota > Bacteroidia > Chitinophagales > Chitinophagaceae > Sediminibacterium. The sequence goes on from CAIKZP010000030.1 coordinate 17,448, forward strand.
GTTTGAATGGATATTTTACTAAGTGCTTTGTTCCATAAATTGGTTGCATTTTGGTGGACTTTATTAAAATCCCAATCAGCAATTTCTGCTTGAAGATTTTTTTCGGCACCTGCAATACTAACAAATGAAATACCCGACTTAACCAATACTTGCTCATTCTCTTGGGTAGCAAATTCTGTATAAAATCCAATATGCTTTCCTTCGTAATCTTTTATTGATGGGATGATTTTTGAATCAGCAATGATTGCTTGATATTCATCAGATTCAATATTTTTTCTTTTTCTTTTGAGAGAATCACCAATATTGGCCTCCCAAACACCATAATTAACCAATGGCTTAGAAAATTGCGCATAAAAATAAACGGTATAATCTGGATGTCCACTACCATCGCCCCATCCACCACCTTCGGGCGTACATTTCATCCATCCCGAAATAGTGTTTTTATTAATCACTGTAATATGCTGCAGTGTTGATGTACCACCTACCCTGCGTGCTAAATCTATTTGAATACGCGATTGCTTATTTGCAGGAAAATTAAATTTCAAAATACCACTATGTGGTGCTGCCGTTAGTGCTGTTTTAATTTTAGTATCACTTAATACTACTTCATAATAGCCAGCGCTTGCTTTCTCGGTTTTTTTATTAAAATGCGATCGATATCCTTTATTAGAAAAATCTAGTTTTCCCGCAATTGTTTTTAATGGACCTGTTGTTGGCATCACTAAAAAATTACCCAAGTCTCCATACCAACCAACCCCACTCATTTGTGTAAATGCAAAACCTTCAATACTGGTATGCTCTTTACTATAACCAGAACCATTATCGCCACCTGTTATTGTATTAGGGCTTAATTGTACCATACCAAATGGCGTTGCAGCACCAGGAAATGTTTTACCCCAGTCGTATAAAGGTTTACATGCTGTACTTGCGCCTATAAATGGATTCACATAGGCTGCAGGCAATTTTTGAATTTGTTTTGTTTGTGCAAGTGTAAAAAAATGAAACAACAATACACTTGGTATTATGCAAACTATTTTGAAAAAAATTATTGCACTATTGTTCCTCATTTTTTTCATAAAAAATTAGTTTTTATTATTAATGATAATTGCTTTCTCTTCAGGTACAGGCATCGTAATTTTTTTCAAGTCTAAGCCTGTGGCATTTTGAAAATAGAAAACTGGTAATTCTTTCACTGTTGGAATACCTACTTGATTGAGTTGAATATTTTTTACATCATCCATTACCATTGCTGGCCTAAAGTCGGCTTCTTTATAACTGAGTTTTATATTCGTCATTTTAATGCCTTCTGCATGCCTTATATAAAAACCCCAAGCTGGTAATTCGCCAAACATTGAAAACTCTGGATACTGCGCTTCATTTTCAGGAATTGTAGCAATATTTTGTAAGGGGATATAAGCTATTTCTTTACTAGATCTGCCACCATAAATAATTTCAATATTATTAAGTGTAATATTTTGTACTGGATAACCAGGTATGCCTACAATGGATGATGGAATAAGGTTATAGGGCAAATAAGGATGACCATAAATATGATAGTGCGATGGGCGTACTGGCATTTTATCAAATCCAGGACGCAAATGATCTGGAGGCCCTTCAATAGGATATCCTTGGTCTGGTTTTAATAGTGGAATTTCTGCTTTTACATTGGAGATGTAGATATCTTTCAATGAGCCAACTTTACCGTTAATATTTCTATGGCCTAGTCGAATAAAAATAGCATTACCTGTGTTTTTCGCAACAATATTTTGAATATCAAATTGCTCCATTGAACCACCATCAACCGACTCTATAGCAATTGCTGAGCGATACGTATCAAAGATCAACAAATCTCTCACCTTCACTTTTTTATAGATGCCTGCAGAGGCTGTTCCAAATTTCAACCCACTAGCGCTAGAACGAACAGTACAACTATCAATTAAAATATTTTCGCTAATGGATGTAGGATTGTTTGATTTGATACAAATTCCATCGTCTGCTGCATTGACAAAACATTTAGTAATGTGTACGTTTTTACTATCTGTAATATCTAAACCATCATTATTCCAATAAGTAGTGCTTTGCACTGTAATCCCTTTAATTAAAACAGTATCGCATTCAACATAATCTTGTACCCAGCCAGATGCATTTTTTAAAGTAACACCAGAAACTGTTACACCAGTACAAGATTCAAAACTTAAAACCATTGCTCGAGTGCCTGGTCTTTTTACTAACCAAGCTGAGTCTTTTTCTATTATTTCTCCCGACCTTAATTTTTGAAAAACATCTAACATTAATTCCGATCCTTGTCCGTCAATAATACCAGGACCTGTTAAGGCTACATGGTGTTGGTTTTTAGCCATTACAATAGCAGGCCGACCTTTCATTTTTGGATACTCATTTACATTGGTAGGCCCCAATAATCTAGCACCTAAATTTAAATGCAGTTCAACATTTGATTTCAAAAACAAACTGCTCGACATAAAATTTCCTGCAGGAATAATAACCCTTCCGCCGCCTGCTGCTGCAACTTTATCTATTAGTTTTTGAATGATTGTTGCATTATTGGTTATTCCATCTGCTACTGCTCCAGCGCTTGTAATTACTTGGTCTTTTATTTGGGCATAAGCTGTAACATTAACCAGTAACAGTAAAATAAAACAGTATCGCTTAAGCATATTAATTTGTTTTAGGTAACTGAATAAAAGTTGGCAATACATTGTACCCTTTTGTTACAATGCTATACCCATCTTTATCTAACAACTTAGTAGCTGTTTCAATTTGAATATGTTTTGTTTCACCTGGCATGATAGAACAAAAATTATCGGAATAAAAAGAAGGCCTAACGGGTTGATGCGTTTTATCTAAAAATTGAATCTGTGTAAAAAATGCTATTTGTTTACTGGTGTTTTTGATAGACAATTCAATATCTGTAAAATTACCATTAGCCACTATTGTATAACTAGTATTCAAAGCTGCCTTCTTCATAGTTACTAGTGATTCAAAACCAGCAGTAGCAGGCCCTGTCATTGTTTGCTTGCCTAGGTATTTATCATTCGAACGCCAATAAAAATTATTAGATACTTCTTTTTTATTTGCATCTAGTATGGTTAATTTAATAAACTGTACTGGCAACTGAAGTTTAAGAGAATCTATGCGAATGATATTATTTAAAACAGCGTCTTCTTTAATTAATGGAACAAGCACAGATTGAGAGAATACTTTTTTACTATTCAAGTCATATACTTCTGCTACTATGGTATAATTGTTAAACGATTTAAAATAGTCGTTATAAATAGATACGGTACTTTTTAAATAATCATACTGTGCATGTAATGGCTCTAGTGAATTTTGTGTATGGTATAAAGAAGCAGTTGGCTCTAAAGACCAATCCCACATTCTGCCACATACTTGCCTAGTTGGTGAATTATGGTACCAGAAAAGCAAACCCGAACAATAACGATCACCGTAACCAAATTTATTTTCATTCCACACTTCCCAAATTGATTTTGAATTCATGGCACCCACCAATTGTGCTTTTGATGCAAACTCATCTATAGAATTAGAAGCACCATATTTATTAACCAAGTCGGTGTATTTGCCAGTCATACCATGAAAACCAGCACCATCGAGGTAGTCCCAAACTTCTTTGTTGATAGGCCATAAATCTTTTTCTGCCATCATTTCACGCAACACTTCAACGGTAGGTAGTGTAGGTGCACCATATTCAGGATTAAATCCATCAACCCTACTACCTCTATCGGAAGCAGTATTTTCATAATGTTGCATTGGATTCATTTGCTGATAAGGACTTCCATCATGAACACCATCTGTTTCTGATTGCATTTGATAAGGCCTTGTGCCATCTAATACACTAAGTAATGGTTTTGTACCAGACACTTCTGTGCTTTCATTTGAACCAACATAAAAAGCAACCGATGGATGATTTCTAATGCGCTTAATAGCCGACGTTAAATTATTAAAATAAACATCTTTGCTTTGTGGATGTTTGGTGTCTCCGGTTAACCAAAATTCTTGCCAAACCAAAATGCCCATTTCATCGCAGAGTTGGTAGAAATAATCCGACTCTGCAATACCACCACCCCATAAGCGCAGTAAATTAACCCCCGACTGTTTGGTATAACGCATTTCGGCATACATTCTTTCGTTGGAATTTCTAAGCATCGCTTCAGGAATCCAGTTTGATCCACGAATAAATATTTTGCGTCCATTTACATAAAATGTTTTTGAACTATCGGGTGTATTTCTATCAACTGTAATTTCGCGAATACCAAATTTTGTTTGAATTGAATCGGCCAATACATTGTCTAAATAAACAGTTAGTTTTAAATCATATAATGCTGGATCTCCTTTAAATCTTGGCCACCATAATTTAGGTTGGTTGATATTTAATTGCGGAAAATCTTTTGGAGAAAATTCCACAGTCTTGTCTTCTCCCCTTAACATATCCACTGTTTTGTGAAACTGAATATTGGTGCCTAAAATTTCGCCTTTTACAACACATTTTACCGTACGCATAGCAGCGTTAAACACTTCAACAGAAATTGTTTCAGCTGCTTTATCATAATTTGGTTTAGATAAACTCGATTTTATAAATGGATGCCTAAGTGCTAATTTATTGGTTGTATATAAAGAAACCGATTTCCAAATTCCGGTATTTCTATCTCGGATACCATCTTTAAATGTAAAATCCCAACCTACCGACATTAGCATGGTGGTATTTAATCCAATATTTCCATCTCCCCCATTTCTATTCTCTCCTCTTGCGCGCCAAGGCTTTGGCTTATTGGTTCCTGGAATATCTACTGGAATAACTTTTATAGCTAACGCATTCTTCTCTCCAATTTTTGCAAAATCAGTAATATCAATATAGTCTTGTTGAAACATGCCGGTAATAGAATTGACCAAATTTCCATTTACCCAAATTTCTGCACGATAATTAATCCCATCAATTTGTAGCCAAACATTTTTGTCTTTGTATTCTTTTGGCACATTGAATTCTGTTCTAAACCAATAGGTATAAAAATCACGACCCACTTTTGCAATGTCTGGAATTAAATTCGTAGACAATTTATTATTCATGCCAAAATATGGCTCTGGATAAACTTTATTAAATACCAATGAATTCAAAACAGTTCCTGGAACAATCGCTGGCATCCAGTCTTGTGTAGAAAAATTTGGATCAGACAATTCTTCTGCAGCAACCAAAATGCTACTTGCTTTTTTCATCTTCCAATTAAAACCACCACCATGTGCTTCTTTAGAATCTAAATAAATTCTGTCTTTTGAAATTTCATTGTCTACCACTTGGGTAAACGCAACACTGGTTGTTATACAAAAAACAAAACCCAATAATATATTTTTCATTACTACTCTTTTTTTATTATAATTTATTGATAATTGGCTTTACGGTTTTAGTAGGATCAGCCAAAATCAATTGTGTTTTATTTTCTTTTTTCATCACAAACACATCAATAGGATTTTTAAAACTTAACAGCACTTGCCCATTTCTTGTTAATTCAGTTAATCCTGTAGCGGCTAATTTTTCAACCCCATTTTTTTTGCTAGCCTTAATTACTGAAAGCCCTTTGTATTTACCAGTATACACTTCGCCGTCAATTGTTACAGAGAAATCAGCAATAGCAGCTGTTCTAAGCGATGGATTGTCGTTAAAAACAAAAGACCCGTCTTCGTTTTTACAGCCATTGGGTAATTTATTTTTTTGCAAACCTAGTTTGGCAATATTTTCAATTGAATACCCTAGCACAGTTGCTTTTTTATAAATAGCCTGAAATCTATTGCTAATATCATTGCCATGAAAATCAGTACTTGCCTTTCCTTCAATTAATAATTTACCCCCTTTTAATTGGTAGGCTTCTAAGAATTTTAATACCGGCTCTCTTGCATACTCTGGATTTAAATACACAATAGCATCGAACTTGTGGCCGTTTAAAACAGGCTTTCCATCTGCGCCAATAGTCAATTGTTTTGTAACAATTAAATCTGATGGAACTAGTGCATTAATATACCCTGCATTCCAAATCTCAACTGCTCTTTCTTCAATTTTCATTTGGTCATTCACATCATACACACCACGATCTTGCACATTAGGATACCAGTTTGAAAGCGCTTCCATTCCAAAAATTACCAAGAGTTTTATTTCTGGCAAACTAGGGTTGAACTTGTTTAATAATCTTGTGCAATTTTCAATTTGGTTGATGCCAATAATTGCGTCGGGATCTTCTAAATCAAAACGAAGTGGACGCTTGTCGTTTAATGCATGGTAATGGGTTCTTACGCCATAACGCAGGTCTGCAAAGGCTTTTACTAAAACAGGTTCTAAGTCTTTATCGTAATACTGGTTATACATGGCGTTCTTTTCATGCGCCATAGCAATACCCATTTGAGTAGGTGTAAATGTTTTTTCGTCTGATTGTCCATACGCTCTTGGAGACGACCACCAGCCAATACCATTGGCCCAAATTTCGTCATTGATTAAACTATTGTGATAGGTATTGTGAATGCCACTAAAAATATGTTTGCCAAAAATAGTTCTTGCTGCATTGAACACGGCTGTTTCAACACGCAAACCACCTTTGCGCATAAACTCCATGTATTCATTAATGGCATTGATTCGAACCGCTGGCTTTCCTGTTGGAGCGTAACGTGCATCAAACATTAATCGATCGAGTGGCTTGCCTTTTTCTGCTGCGAATGCTTTAGCCATATCGGTAGAATACCAACGTCCGCGGAAAGGCTCGGTTGTTTTTTTATCGAAAATTCTTTCAACAAATTTATTGCCGTATTCGTCTAATGCAAATCCATCGAAAGGAATGTCTGAATAGACTTTCATTGCATTGATATAACTATTTATTTCTTCATCGCCCCAGTTACTACTTTGACTGCAGTATTCTTGTGTCATTACAAATGCCGTATAACCTTTTAATGAAGAATTTGAAGCAATGCTTACTTGCACGGTTTCTTTATTAGGCAATACTGTAACACAATTTGCCGTAATATCTTTTAGAGTTGTTGGATCATAAAAACCTTCTGACGTTTTTTTAAAAGCATATACTTTAAACAAATCTGATTTTAACAATCGGCCTTCAAATCGAATGAATTTTGCTTTAACAGTAATATTTGCAGCGCCTTTTTCATCCAATACAACTTCGTTTTCAATAATCATTCTTTGCGAAGCATCCATTGTTTTGTCGGGATAATTGCCCCATAATTGCAATCCAACTTTTAAACCTTTTTTGTGCCCTTCTTCTACTAATTTTTTAAATACAGGATGTACTAAATCAAAATCGTAAAAATTAGCGCCTTCTCTTGAAGTAAGAAAAAGCATGGTATAATTGCATTTGGCAGCAATACTATCAATATTAGCCAATGCTTTTTTTTCGTTGGCAATTAAAGTAGGGGTAAAAAACCAATACCCAATTTGTTCGTGATTTTCATTTAAAAACTTAGGAATATACTCGATTTTTTGGGCTTGCAGTAGTTGTGGAATGCAAGACAATAATAATAGAGCTACTGTAATTATTTTTTTCATCGAGTTCAATTATTCAGATTTGTTTTGAGATTTAGTAAATTCTTTAACGCCTACTTTATTTGACCAAAGAGTATATTCTGCAAGCATTTCATTTAATACTTTTACTTGTGTGCTTGCCAAGTTTTTTGTTTCACAGATATCAGTAGACAAATCATATAATTCCCATGTTGGATCTTCAAAATCTTTTACCAATTTCCAATTCCCTTTGCGCATGGCTTTATTTCCTTCGTGCTCCCAGAAATAGGTTTTGGTAGATGGCTTTTTACCAGTCCATAAATAACTTAAACTTTCTCCAGGAAGAGATTTAGCAGGCACTCCTGCCAATTCTAAACTTGTTGGCAACAAATCCATCACATGGCCAATCCCTTCGTTAAAACCCGCTTTGGGCTTAATTTTTGCAGGCCACTGAATAATGCAGGGCGTAATCATGCCGCCTTCGTGTAAGAATTTTTTATACTTTTTAAAAGGCGTATTAGACACATTTGCCCAAGGATAATCGTAGGTAACATAAGATCCTTTTTCGCCAATTTGCTTAGCAGGATCATTGAATTTCCTCGACTCCATATTTTCTGCACAACCCCCGTTATCAGACATAAAAACAATAAGCGTATTATCGTATTGTTTATTGGCTTTAAGCGCGGCAATTAGTCGACCAATATTTTGATCCATTCTATCTACCATTGCGGCATAGACTGCCATTTTTCTAACCCATTGTTTTTTATCTGTAACATCTTTCCAATCTGTAATATCAGTAGGACGATCTGTTAATGCATATCGCTTATCTATCAATCCTAACTGAACCATTTTTTGATAGCGTTTGCTACGCGTTATATCCCATCCTTGCTCGTATAATTTTTTGTACTTAGCAATATCAGACTCGTATGCGTGTAATGGAAAATGGGGCGCTGTATAAGCTACATATAAAAAGAAAGGCTTTGTAGAACGGTTGGCTTTTTGATCATTTAAATAACCAATGGCATGATCGGTAAATGCATCGGTCATGTAAAATCCTTCGTTAGGAACATCAAAATCTTTGTCGTCTAATACTATATGCCTTTTCCCTTTTTCTGCAGGAATAATTTCGTAATAACTTGATGCGCCTGATATCAATCCAAAATAATGTTCAAATCCTCTTTGTAAAGGCCAATGCTCTTTGCGCTCTCCTACATGCCATTTACCTGTCATGAAAGTATTGTACCCACTAGCTTTTAATTCTTCAGCTATGGTTGGATATTGCTTGTTTAAAAATCCTTGGTAGGCACCCGGTTGAATTGGTGCTTTTTCAAGGGTAACCATATCGCCCATACCAACTGTATGTGGATACTGACCTGTTAGCAATGTGGCGCGTGTAGGACAACACCTTGCATTATTATAAAAGCTTCTTAACTTAATTCCATTGGTAGCAAGTTGGTCAATATTGGGTGTTTTAATTTCACTGCCATAACAACCAATATCTGAATAACCCATATCGTCTGCTAATATGTATAAAATATTAGGACGTTGTTCGATTTTTTCTGTTGTACTAGATGTTAGGGTAAAGAAAAAAAAACCAGCAATTAAAACACCAGTAATTGAACCAATGATTGCCTTACTAAAACTTGGTTTTAATAAACTGCTATAGGAATAATTTCTTTTCATTTTGCTAGTTATTTTTTTAATTTAAACAGTTCTGATCCTGCTAATAAAAAAGCCCCTGAACCATAGGCCTCCCAACTTTCTGCATTAAAATTTCGTTTTGAAGTTCCACCAATTGGCTGAACCCATCCAAGCTTTCCTTCAGGTGTTAAAAGTGTATTCAAACCAATCCAAGCTTTCTTAACAGCAGGAAGAAATAATTTACGATCGAGTAGTTTATTATTAACGCCCCAAGCAAGTGCATAGCAATTAAATCCAGTACCACTTCCCTCTCCGCCAGGATAAGCATCAGGATCTAACATACTTGTTCGCCAAAGACCATCGGGTTGTTGCAATAGCAAAATTCGTTGGCACATTTCTGTATACAATTGAACATAAAAATTTCTATTCGCATAATCCTTTGGCATTTCTTGTAACACACGAACCAATCCGCCAAGTACCCATCCATTTCCCCTTGTCCAAAAAAGTCTTTTCCCGTTGGCTTCTCGTTGACCTTCTCCTTTTTCATTCCATAAATACCTAGCATCCCGTGCAAACAAATGCTCCTCTTTATTATACAATAGTTGGTAGGTTTGATGGTACAAGGTATCGTTCAAAACCAAGTATGACCGATCTTTCAAAGTTTTTGCCAATTTTACTAAAACAGGCGGAGCCATATACAGCGCATCGCACCACCACCAGGTTAAACCATGATTTTCAAATGCTTTTCCTGGTTGTGTTTTCATTTTTTGTAGAGAATCAAGCGTTGGTTGAATCATTCTCAATTCTTTTTTGATTCGATACAAATCAATATATGTTTGGCTAATGGCATAATCATCGGCATTATCAAATCTTTTTCCTGGTAGCCATTTTTTTCTTTCACCCATTGCTAGTAAAGAATCGAGTACAATTGGTGATTTTGTAGTTTGATAAGTAGCAAATAATCCGGTATAAAAAGCGCCATTGGTCCAGTCGTTTTCTTGCTTATTATTGGAATGTGTTAATTGCCAGTTTGAAACTTTTAACAAAATTTCTTTGATATATTTTGGACCGAACATATCTATTTCTTGTGCAGAAACGATTGTTGAATGCAACAAGATTGGAAATAAAAAAACAAGGATTACTATTTTTTTAAAATAAGTCATGGATTATTAATTATGTAGTGGGTCTTTTTTTTGCTGCCATGATTTTGTTCAACAAATCTGAAAGCTCTTTCACTTTTTGGGGATTTTGATTGTACAGGTTATTGTCTTCGTGTATATCTGTAGCTAAATTGTACAACTGCCCAATAGGCTCTCCTGGCTTTGGTTTAATTTCAACAGGTGCTGTAAATCCACCAGAACCAATTTTGGTAATCAATTTCCAAGAACCTTTTCTAATATCATAAAATCCTTTTGAAGAAATATTTATAATAGCAGGCTGTTCTGCAACAGTAGTTGCTTTGCCCGTTAAAATTGGCAAAATAGAATAGCTATCTTCTGTTTGATATTTTTCGGAATGGTCTCCTAATAAATCGGCGCAAGTAGCCAATAAATTTGCTAGTGTTGTAGTAGCATCACTTACCGAACCTGCTTTAACTTTTCCTGGATAACGAACTATAAAAGGCACACGATGTCCGCCTTCATAAGCATCGCCTTTCATGCCTCTAAATTCACCTGCTGATTTGTGGTTAAACTGTGCCACAAAATTTTCGCGCCAATAAGGACCATTGTCACTCGCAAAAATAACGATGGTATTTTTAGACAATCCCATACTATCTAATACATGTAAAACTTGCCCAACAGCATCATCTACTTCAACTACATAATCGCCGTATTCACCTGCTTTTGATTTACCAACATAACCAGGTTTAGGTAACCATGGTGTATGTGGTGCAGGCATTGGAAAATATAAAAAGAATGGCGTTTTTGCATTGGCTTGTTTTTTTATAAATGCTGTTGCTTTATTGGTAAAATTTGGCAATACATTGTAAAATTCAAAAGACGGAGCCATTAAACCTTCTCTCCAAAAAGGACCTGTATAACCAGACTCTAATTTATTGCCATTGGTATAGCCAGTAGGTTGTTCTGTTAATTGGTCGTTTTCTAAATAGCAATAAGGTGCCATATCTAAAGAAGCAGGAAGTATATAAGAATAATTAAAGCCCTGTGTTTTAGGGCCTTCTGTTGGTGCTTTGGTGAAATCAATTTGCTTTGGATCCATATCACTAGCAATACCGTACATATTGTCTTTATTGTACTCAGGTTTTAAGGAATCTTTAAACGCATCTTTCAATACCCAGTCTACCCCTAAATGCCATTTACCTACTACTCCAGTTTGATAAGATTTTGATTGCAAGAAAGAAGCAACAGTTGGTTGATTCTTTTCTATCAATGTTCTGCTATAACCGTGCAACACGCCAACTGAAAGCCTACTGCGCCAAGGATACCTACCTGTTAAAATTGAATAACGAGAAGGCGTACAAACCGATGAAGTAGTATGCGCATCTGTAAAACGCATGCCCTGCTGTGCAAGACCATCAATATGCGGTGTGCTAATTTTACTCTGAGGATTATTAATTGAAACATCGCCAAATCCTAAATCGTCTGCTAAAATGTAAACGATATTCGGTAAGCCAGATTTGTTTTGAGCATTTAAATTTGTAGAAGCAAGCATCAAAAAGCAGCAAATAGTTGCTACTGCGCTAATTGATTTTTTATACTGTATCATTTTCATAAAATTTTTATCTAAAACTAATTACTACTCTTTTTTTGAAATGCTGGATTGTATTTTCCGCGTTCTTTAAATCCTTCATAAGGACGCATCAAACCAAACCTTGGATAACTATCAAAAACATCTCCATTACCCGTCATTCTTGGATCTGATTGCGCTACTAGTGTTTCTTCTAATTTCTTTTTTAATTGATTTCGAATAGCATCAAATTGTGTATTAGTAGCAAGGTCATTTAAACAATTAGGATCTTTTTTTATATTGTATAATTGGTCTTGATTTCTTTTTTAAAATCCTAGTTTAAAAAGTACTGGCCAAGTGTTTTTGTTTTGTATCATCCAAGATTTTGTTGGAGAATCATCTATAT
>CAIKZP010000031.1 GCA_903831935.1 uncultured Bacteroidota bacterium
TTATTAGATGCCAATAAAAATGGTGTATGGGATGCTGGAAAGTTTTCAATGCCAAAAAAGCAACCTGAAATTGTTTTATCATTTCCTAAAAAAGCTGTCATAAAAGCCGATAGAGATACCGATCAAAGTTTTTCATTCTAGTTAATATCCACTAGTGCTTATCTTTGTTAAATGCAACTCCCTTCTACCCTTATTGAAAACGCTGTACTGCAATTCTCGAAACTACCGGGTATTGGCAAAAAAACTGCATTGCGTTTGGTGTTGCACCTGTTAAAACAAGACGTTCAAGAAGTGCAATTTTTTGGTGATACTATAGCCAAAATGCGCAAGGATATTCAGTTCTGTAAAAGATGCTTTAATGTAAGCGATGCAACTATTTGTGCCATTTGTGCTAATTCAATGCGCAACCAACACCTAATTTGTGTAGTTGAAAATATTCGTGATGTGATAGCTATTGAAAGTACCCAACAATTTAATGGCACTTACCACGTGCTTGATGGAATCATCTCACCCCTCGATGGCATTGGCCCCGATCAATTAAATATTAACCCCTTAGTACAAAGAATTCAACAAGAAAATATTGAAGAACTGGTTTTTGCACTTAGCCCCAATATTCAAGGAGATACCACTATTTATTATATCCAAAAAAAAATAGCACACCTCTCCTGCAAAATCACCACCATTGCTAGAGGAATTGCTTTTGGCGGCGAATTAGAATACGCCGATGAAATGACGCTTGCCAGAAGCATTGCCAATCGCTTACCTATTCAACAATATGTAAAATAATTTATACAATGAAGAAGAAATTACTAGTTGCCGCCTTAACTATTTTAATCACTGCCGTGATTGGTGTTTGGTTTTTTGTGTTTTATAAACCCACCCATTTTAAAAGAGATGTGGCAGACGAGAAAGGAATAAGTATTAGTGCACCAGATTTGGTGAAAGCATTTCAAGAAAATGAAACAGCAGCCAACACCACTTATTTAGATAAGTCTGTTGAAATAAAAGGAGAAATTGTAGAAGCAAAACCCGATCAGTCTGGCTTAACCATGCTCACATTAAAAAGCAATGACGCCATGGCGGGTGTTTTGTGTACTTTAAAATCTGCCGACACTACACTAAAAGCTGGACAAACTATTACTGTAAAAGGTATTTGTACTGGTTTCTTAAGTGATGTTGTTTTAAAAGAAGCCATCATTGTAAAATAAATTTCATGCTAAAACTAAAACACCTAGTCATTACCCTATTTCTATTTGGCGCTATTAACACTGTAACTGTTGCGCAAAACCTACATAGTACCAAAGCTGCCAAAATCAGGTTTTTTTCTAGTTTGGCTGCGGAAGATATTGAAGCAACCAACAGTCAAGCAGTTAGTAAACTCGATACAAAATCAGGCGCTATTAACTTCATTGTATTGATTAATGGATTTGTGTTTGAAAATGAATTGATGCAAAAGCATTTCAATGAAGAATACATGGAAAGCCCCAAGTTTCCTAAAAGTGAATTTAAAGGACTGATCACTAACTTATCTGCCATCAATTTTAGTAAAAACGGCACTTATCCCGCCATGGCATCGGGCAGCTTAACCATACGCGGTATAAGTCAACCAGTAAAGGCAACAGGAAATATCATCATAACCAATGGCAAAATCAGCATAAAAAGCATTTTTAAAATAAAAGTGAAAGATTTTGGTATTGCTGGCAGTGATATTGGCAAAAGCATTGCTAATGAATTAGAAATCACTGTAACAAGTCTATACGACTAATTCATTATATTCTTGGAAAATCAAGCTCCGCCTGCTATTTTTGCACAATAGCAGGCGGATTTGTTTATTGTTCGGCCGGCTAAACCCTTCGGGGTACAATCGAACTAATAAACGTTTTGAAGAGCCTACCTCATTTCTCTCCTAGCGTTTTAAGTTTGATCTATCAACCTTTCTGTTTTAAATACACAGAAATAAAATTATTGTATGGATATCAAACAAGCATTGGCAAAAAGAATATTGGTAATTGATGGCGCAATGGGCACCATGATACAACGCCATAAATTAACCGAAGCCGATTACCGTGGCGAACGTTTTAAAAATTGGCATTCCGATGTAAAAGGCAATAATGATTTATTGAGCATTACACAGCCCGATATTATTATTGGCATTCACAAACAATACCTTGAAGCTGGAGCCGATATTATAGAAACCAATACGTTTAGTAGTACCGTAATTGCCATGGCAGATTATGATATGCAGTCATTGGCTTACGAATTAAATGTTGCGTCTGCAAAATGTGCGCGTATAGCAGCAGATGCTTATACAGCAAAGGATCCGTCAAAACCAAGATTTGTAGCTGGTGCAATTGGGCCCTTAAATAAAACCTTGAGTTTGTCTCCAGATGTAAATAATCCTGGATTCAGAGCCGTTACATTCGACGAAGTTGTTGCAGCCTATTACGAACAGATTGGTGGATTAGTAGATGGCGGTGTAGATATTATTTTAATTGAAACCATTTTTGATACACTCAATGCAAAAGGTGCTATCTACGCTGTTAAAAAATATTTCAGAGAAACTGGTAAACCAGAATTACCTGTAATGATTAGTGGCACCATTACCGATGCTTCTGGAAGAACCCTCAGTGGACAAACACTAGAAGCATTTTATACTTCAGTGATGCACGCCAATCCATTGAGCGTTGGTTTGAATTGTGCTCTAGGTGCTGCAGAAATGCGTAGTCATATAGAAGAGTTAAGCCAAATAGCTTCTTGTTGTACTTCTGCTTATCCAAATGCAGGGCTACCAAATGCCATGGGTGAGTACGATGAGCAACCCCATGAAACAGCACATTTTATTGAAGAATGGGCCAAACAAGGTTTTGTAAATATTGTGGGAGGATGTTGCGGAACTACACCCGATCATATTAAGCATATTGCCGAAAATGTAAAAAACCTAAAACCAAGGGAATTGCCAGTTTTAGAAAACGCTTTGTAAAAAAACTACTATGTCAAGCATCAAACCATATTTACGTTTATCGGGTTTAGAGCCTTTAGTGATTAGGCCTGAAACAAATTTTGTAAACGTTGGTGAAAGAACCAATGTAACAGGATCAAAAAAGTTTGCCCGACTAATTAAAGAAAATAAATACGAAGAAGCCCTATCTGTTGCTCGTCAACAAGTAGAAAGCGGTGCGCAAATTTTGGATGTAAATATGGATGATGCCCTGTTAGAGGGTGTTTGGGCCATGACCAATTTTTTAAACTTGGTACAATCAGAACCAGATATTGCACGAATTCCTATCATGATAGATAGTTCAAAATTCGAAATTATTGAAGCAGGTTTAAAATGTGTGCAAGGAAGATGTATTGTGAATTCTATTTCAATGAAAGAAGGCGAAGCCAAATTTATTGAGCAAGCCTTCATTTGTAAAGCATTTGGTGCAGCAGTAATTGTAATGGCTTTTGACGAAATAGGACAAGCCGATACCAAGGAACGAAAAGTGAGTATCTGTTTGCGTGCTTATAAAATATTAACAGAGCAAGTTGGATACGCACCACAAGACATTATTTTTGACCCGAATATTTTTGCCATTGCTACTGGAATTGAAGAGCACAATAATTATGCAGTAGATTTTATTGAAGCAACGCGCGAAATAAAAAAACTCATGCCACTTGCTAAAGTAAGTGGTGGTGTATCAAATGTGTCTTTTTCTTTTAGAGGCAATGACCATGTACGTGAAGCTATTCATTCGGTGTTCTTATTCTATGCCATTAAAGCGGGTATGGATATGGGGATTGTCAATGCAGGTCAGTTAGTGGTGTATGACGAAATTGAACCAACCCTTCGCCAATTATGCGAAGATGTTATTCTAAATAAAAACAACGACAATAATGAAGCCACCGAAAAACTAATTGCACACGCAGAAACAGTTCGTGCAAAAGGTAAAGTAGAAATACGTGACGAAAAATGGCGTAATGAAAGTGTAGAAGAAAGACTCAAACATTCACTAGTAAATGGTATCACAGAATATATTGATGCCGATACCGAAGAAGCCCGACAAAAATATCCAAAACCATTAGATGTTATTGAAGGACCACTCATGAATGGCATGAATGTGGTAGGTGATTTATTTGGTGCAGGAAAAATGTTTTTGCCACAAGTAGTAAAGAGTGCACGCGTAATGAAAAAAAGCGTAGCCGTACTTACGCCTTTTATTGAAGCAGAAAAAGAAGAAAGAAAACAAGCGCATTTAGCCGCTGGCACACTTAATGAAGAAGCTGCAGGTGCTGCTAAAATATTATTGGCAACTGTTAAAGGCGATGTGCACGATATTGGAAAAAACATTGTAGGCGTTGTGCTAGGATGTAATGGATATGATATTATTGACTTAGGCGTAATGGTTCCTGCAGATAAAATTTTAGAAGCGGCCATCAGAGAAAAAGTAGATATTATTGGGCTAAGCGGGCTAATTACGCCATCCCTCGACGAGATGGTGCATATTGCCAAAGAAATGAAAAGAAGGGGAATGAAGCAGCCATTATTAATTGGCGGCGCTACTACTTCACGCATGCATACTGCCGTAAAAATTGCACCAGAATATGATTTAGGTATTGTGCATGTACTAGATGCTTCTAGAAGTGTAACTGTAGCAGGCTCCTTGTTAAGCAAAGATCAAAAAGACGATTTTCTATATGGCATAAAAGCCGAATATCAAACACTCAAACAAAGTTTTGATAATAAAAAATCTACCAAAAACTACCTTCCTTATAGCGAAGCAAAAAAGAAAAAAACAGCCATTGACTGGAATAGTTTTTCGCCAATAGTACCAAGCTTTACAGGCACAAAAATTTTTGCAAATGTTACTACACAAACACTCCGACCATTTATTGATTGGAAACCATTTTTTATTGCTTGGGAATTGCATGGCAATTTTCCTGAAATATTAACAGATAGCGTTGTAGGTATAGAAGCCACTAAACTATACAATGATGCTAATGCAATGCTAGATAAAATTGAAGCAGAAAATTGGTTGCAAGCAAAAGGCAGTATTGGTTTTTGGCCAGCTACTAGTAAAGAAGATGATATAACAGTTGCTACCGATAAAGGAAATGTTGAACTGAATTTTTTACGCCAACAAATTCAAAAAGCAGCCGATCAACCCAATTTATCGTTAGCAGATTTTATTGCGCCCGAAACGGCCAAACTCAATGATCATATCGGCGCATTTGCTGTAACCATACACGGAATTGAAAAGCATATCAAAGCATTTGAAGCAAATTTAGACGACTATAATAAAATCATTTTACAAGCTTTAGCAGATCGTTTAGCAGAAGCATTTGCAGAATACCTGCACTTAAAAGTTCGTAAAGAATTATGGGGATATGCTGCTAACGAAACATTAAGCAACGAAGAATTAATTAAGGAAAAATACCAAGGTATACGTCCTGCACCAGGTTATCCGGCTTGCCCAGACCACACCGAAAAATATAAATTATTTGATTTATTAAATGTTACTGAAACCATTGGCATTGAATTAACAGAGTCAATGGCTATGTATCCAGCATCTTCGGTTTGTGGTTGGTATTTTGCGAATCCACAGAGTCAATATTTTGGTATTGGAAAAATTGAACGCGATCAATTAGTTGATTATGCCGAAAGAAAGAAAATGCCATTAACCGTTGCAGAGCGTTGGTTGAGTCCAATACTAGACTAAGAATCTTTAGCGTTCTGCCAATAAGGGCCTAATTTTGTAGCATAAACTATTGTACCATGAAAAAACTATTACAAGTTTTATTAGTGTTTGTATTTGCATTGCCTATAATTGGCTTATCGCAACAAAAAAAAGAAAGAAAAGGAGAATTTTATTTTTCTTGGGGATACAATAAAGAATGGTATACCCATTCAAATGTAAAAGTTAATCAACCAGAACTTAATAATAATTACCAGTTTCAAGCAATTCATTCACACGATCATCCAGGTTGGGATGAGGGTTTACTGCAACTCGCATTAAGCATTCCGCAATACAATTATCGATTTGGTTATTTCTTTAACAAGAAAAAAGGCTTGGCTTGGGAAATAAATTTCGACCATACCAAACATATTATTACAGATGGGCAATTAGCCAAAGTGGTAGGTACTTTAGGTGGCCGACAAGTAGACACATTGGTAAATTTTTCTGCAGCCAACGGCTTTGTTTATTTCTTAAATAATGGTGCTAATTTTTTACTATTCAATTTGGTAAAACGCTGGAATTGGCAAGAAAATAAATCTGGAAATTTTAAAATTGACTTTTTAGCAAAAGGTGGAATTGGCCCTGTAATTCCGCATGTAGAAAATACATTGTTTGGCAAAGCAAACCAAGACGGCTTTCAATTAGGTGGATGGAATATAGGCGCAGAAGCTGGTTTGCGTGCAACAGTGCACAAAAAAGTCTATCTAGAATTTACCAATAAAATAGACTACGCCCGCTATTCAAATTTAAAAGTGTACAAAGGAACTGCTAAACAAGCATTTGGCACTTACGAACTAATACTTAGTTTGGGTTATACCTTTCCAATGGGTAAAAGAGTTGAATAGCGTTTGTTTTATACTTTCTCAAACAACCACCACAAACGTTTTCTTTTTTTAACTTGATAATTTGTTTGAACATAAGTAAGAATATGTTGTGTAGCATCTTCAATATCATCGGTTAATAAAACAAGGTTCAAATCTTCTGCAGAAATAGTACCCTTTTCTACCATCACTTGAAGATGGTCAAACAGCGGTTTGTAATAATCTTTGCCAAATAAAACAATAGGAAAATCGTTGATGATTTTTGTTTGCACTAGTGTTAGGGTTTCATAAAACTCATCCATTGTTCCAAAACCACCTGGCAAAATAATAAACGCGTAAGAGTATTTTACTAGAATTACTTTTCTAATAAAGAAATAATTAAAGGTAACCGATGTTTGCACATAAGGATTGGGGTGTTGTTCAAAAGGCAATCTAATATTACATCCAACAGAATTACCGCCATTTTCAAAAGCACCACGATTGGCCGCTTCCATTATGCCTGGTCCACCACCAGTTAAGGTTGTAAAACCCATTTCGGCAATTTTTTTACCAAATGCACGGGCGGCAATATAATAAGGGTTTGTTTCTTCGAATCGGGCAGATCCAAAAACCGTAATGCAAGGACCAACAAAATGCATGGTACGAAAACCTTTAATAAATTGCCAAAAGATTGTCCATGCAAAACCTAGTTCATATATCCTGGGTTTGGGCCCATCTAAATAAATTGAATCAATAGGAGGAATGATCCGTTGCGTTTTTTCCATACTAGCATTTTTCTATCTATCTTCAAATTACCACAAAATTTGAAGACGCGAGAATAGATGTTTAAAATGAATACAATGTTTAACAAATGCTTACTAATAATAGTGTTGATATTTCAGCTAACTACTGCAATTAGTCAACCAATATTAGAAGCTGCCAATATTAGTTTTCACACAAATGCAAGCAAAACACTCCGCTATTTAGAAAGCCAAGCCATAAAATCTAGATTTTTAACATCGGTTGATTCAATGGCAAACAAGTTTCTGTCTTATAAAATTTCTTACCCAACAAACTTCAGTTTAAAAGAAAATTCGGTTGCACCAAAAGGAATCTATTCTCTTTTAAATAATCCTCTTGAACCTTATTTGGCCAATAAATTTTCAGGAAAAACAAACAACAAATTAGAAGCGCCAACTAATAATATCCAACCAAATGCCTACCTGTTTTTAGATATTATGGAATTGCCTTTAATGTATGTATTAGACAACCAAAATTGGGATTCTATTTTTGTAAAACAATTAAATGAAAAAAATAATATTGCTTACTATCAATTTAATTTAAAAATACAAGGCGCCAATAAACAGGTGTTGGTAGATAAAAAGTTAGAACTGGTTTTGTCAAGAAATAAACAAACTAGTGTTATAGGATTTAGCCATCCTGATATTAATTTAAGTGCCTCTAGTTTTTTAATCATGCTAGAAAGTGCAATGACAATTTTGTTAGATAGCACAAATGATACAGAGCTATTGCAAATAACTGCACAGCCAGCAATTCTAGCAGATAATTTTATTCAGCCCAATATTAGAAACCAATTAAAAACACAAACGGTATTAAAGAATGGCATTATTCAATATCCGAGAAATGGAGAAAACCAGTTTTTGCGCTACCAAGAACCAAATTATACGCCAATTGTTTTAAAAGGAAAGAATAAAACAATTATATCTGCTCCATTAAATGAAGCCATTAAAGATGCAAAAGGAACCGATTATTTATTTTTAAAAGAAGAATCTAGAGATGTATTGGCAGATAAAAATTATAGCCTGCAAACAGTTGCCAGCATTGCATATCCAGATATAGTAGGCGAAAATGGATTATTAGTAAATAAAAAAATAGGCTTGTCTTTTCGATTTATTGCTGGAGCACACCATTATTTGTTTCAAGACAAAGACACCATAGCAAAATTTTCTATTGCTACTAATATGATTGATGGAAACAATAGAAAGTTTTATCACCAACTAGCCATTCCAAATGATTCCATGACAGTTTCTGTTTCTAGTATTGACAAACCTGTTAAGCAACAATATGCCTATATTTTATATGGCGAATTAAATGGCAAACCATTCAAAATACTGTGCAGTGGTTTAAATGGAAATTACGAGAGCATAAGAGAATGCTATTTCAATAATAAATTGGTTTGCATTGCACAGGGCAACCAATATCCAGAAGTTTTTACTGTACTGGAAAATACCATTTCACCCCTAATTTTAAATCAACTATTATTACTAGGATTCAGTAGTTTATTTTAAAAATACTAAGCTAATGATAGCATGGTAACTTTAATAATATCCTTAATAAAATAGGAATAAAGCTCCTACAAACTTGTGCTTTATTCCTATTTTAATTACGCAGATTTTTATGCTTCTTTTTCTGCTGGCTTATTAGCACCCAACATTAATAGATCACTAGCCACTACTTCTGTTGCATAGTGTTTTACACCTTGTTTATCGGTATAGTTTCGGTTCACTAGCTTTCCTTCAATGGCCACTTCTTTACCCTTTATTAGGTATTTTTCTACAATATCGGCCAGTTTGCCCCATGCAACAACTTGGTGCCATTGGGTTTCAGTAATTTTTTCTCCTTGGGCGTTTTGATAACTTTCATTAGTTGCTACAGAAAATTGCGCTAGTTTTTTGCCGGATTCTGTTGTTTTAATTGCTGGTGCTTGACCTAAGTTTCCAATTAATTGTACTTTGTTTTTCATTGCGTACATAGTGTTCATTTTTTGCTATTAAATAATCAAATTGGTAATGAATTTCCATTACACTTACAGAGCAAATATGTTAACTTAGAAGGAATAGAACTGTTATATAAATGTTTACATACGATTTTAAGTGTTTGTAAACGATTGTATTTGTTTAACTTTAATCAGATACTAGTTATTTAATCTTTCAGCAATAGAATGAATGAGCAGCGCCAAAAAAACAAATAAGTTTATTCGATTTTGGAAATCGCTTGGGCCTGGATTAATTACAGGAGCTAGCGACGACGATCCGTCTGGTATAGCCACCTACTCGCAAGCTGGTGCTGCATTTGGTTTATCTACACTTTGGACAGCACTAATTACATTCCCGCTCATGGCAGCCATTCAAGAAATGTGTGCAAGGATTGGTATTACTACTGGCAGGGGATTGACAGGAACCATAAAAACCTATTATTCAAAGCCTGTTTTATACTTAATGCTCTTGTTTAGTTTTCCCGCAATTGTATTAAATATTGGGGCTGATATTGCTGGTATGGGAGCAGTTGGCAATTTATTATTCCCTTCTATTAGCGCCATGTTCTTTAGTGTTTTTTTTACGGTTGTATTATTGGTATTAATTATTTATTTGCCATATAAAAAAATGGCAGCAACACTAAAATACCTTTGCATTATTTTATTGGTGTATTTAATTGTTCCTTTTTTATACCAACAAGATTTGTTAAAAATATTCAAAGCAACTATTATTCCAACCATTCAATTCAACAAAGATTTTATTAATATTCTAGTGGGTATTTTAGGCACCACCATTTCGCCCTATTTATTTTTTTGGCAAGCTACTATGGAGGTTGAACAAATGAAACTAAAAAAATCAACACTAGTTGTAAACAAATTGGTGATGCGTGATATGAAAAAAGATGTTGATTTTGGCATGTTTTTTTCTAACCTTGTTATGTACTTTATTATACTTACAACTGGCACTGTTTTATACAATGCAGGAATTCACCAAATTGATACAGTTGAACAAGCAGCCCTTGCATTAAAACCACTTGCTGGCAATGCGGCTTATTTGCTTTTTGCTATTGGTGTAATTGGTACCGGATTATTGGCTATACCCGTTTTGAGTGGCTCCTTGTCTTATATGATTACTGAAACCTTTGAGTGGGAGCAAGGACTTGATAAAAAATTTCAAGAAGCAAAAGCTTTTTATGGTGTGATAGTAGTATCCTTATTAATAGGGCTCTCTTTAAACTATATTGGCATCTCTCCTATTAAGGCTTTAATTTATTCAGCCATTTTATATGGATTAACCGCACCAGTTTTAATTGCCATCATCTTGCATATATCAAACAATAAAAAAGTGATGGGTAATTACACCAATAATAAAGTAGCAAACATTTTAGGTATTACTACTTTATTATTAATGACTGCTGCAGGAATTGTATTGGTTTATTTGCAGGTTAGTGATAAATAAATTTTATAAAGTCCAGTTACATCCTAGCATCATATTGAATCGTTTGCTGTTATAGCCTACAATTTCAAAATATTCTTGGTTGGTGATATTTCTTAGGTCAATAAATAATTTTGCTTTTTTTGATGCAGCATATCCTACATAAAAGTCAAGGGTATAGTATGCTGGCATTTTTTCAGGACCTGCATCATAAGTGCCTTTAACACGTGTTCCTACATATCTTATAGAAGGCATCAGTGTTAGCGATGTTGTTGGCTGTAAATTCAAAACACTACTCCAAGTAAAATTAGGTCGGCGATATAAATTTTTAACTTTCACTGCATTGGTTTCTCCTTCTCCATCTACATAAGTAATGTTATTAACCCAAGAGGTATTTTTACCAATTGCCACAGTACTTTCTAGCTCAACGCCATAATCGTGTTGTGTGTCTCGATTTATGTATTTACTATCATAAGTTATTGGGTTGGTATAGAAAATAATCAGGTCTTTAATATCTCTTTTGAATCCTGCAAACCGGATATTTGAATTTCTATTCTTTGAAAATAATTGCATACCTAATTCGTAATTAATACTCTTTTCTGGTTGCAATTGCTTGTTGCCATATTCGCTATACAATTGATATAAGGATGGAATTTTATATGCGGTAGAAATATTTACAAATACTTTAGTAAGATCGGTTAAATGATAAGAAGGATTAAATGTAAACGTGGTATTATTTCCGTAAATAGTATGGTGATTGTATCGAAATCCTGCTTCTACATCAAAGCCTCCTGCCCCAGTTAATAACAAAGAATTATATACCGATAAATTAGTGGCTTTTGCACTATCTCCAAGTGCAGTTGCGTAAGGACCCCAATTACTAATACTCAAGTATTGTTGATCGGTTTGTTGTGTTAAACTTTGTATTCCACTAACCAGTGTTATTTTTTTTGCTAATACAATATTGCCATACAATTCAGTAATAGCAGTATTTCCGTGGTAAGTTCCTTTTGAGTATTTAGCAAATCCACCAATATTGGTACTATCATCGGTATACACCCTTTCTGCTTTTAGAAAAGTTTGTTGCAGGTGTATTTGTATTTGATTGGCATGATAGGTTAGGTCAATATTATTGGTTAAATTATTATTGTAAAACACATTGTCTTTATCGTCTGCAAAAGCGCCAGCATCGGTACCGCCTTTATAAATAGAAGATCGGTGCATACTGCTAACAGTTAATCGATCGCTTAGTTGATAGGCAAATTTTGCTTGCCAATTATTTTGAATAAAATTATCCTTATCAAAGCCTTTTTTGCCTGTACTATCTGTAGCTGTTGAAAAGCCTTGGCTATTGGTAAAATCATATCCTAATTGATAACTGAATTTTTTTGCAGTTCCATTAATACCAATGGTTCCTCTAAGCGTTTGATAACTGCCATAACTTAATTGAGCAGTTGGCGTAAAACTATTTTTAGTTGTTTTTTTGGTGATAATATTAATTACACCTGCTACTGCACCGCTTCCCCAAAGCGTACTTTGTGCACCTTTTAAAATTTCAATACGCTCTACTTGACCAAGTGAAATCATGCTGAGGTCAAAAGTGTTATTAATTTGAGAAGGATCACAAACAGGAATCCCATCAATTAAAATTAAGGTATTGCCTAATCCAGCGCCTCTCATATACACATCGGGATTAGTACCCAAATTATTACTAGCGCCATTAATAAAAATGCCTGCTTGGTAATTAATAATTTCTGAAATGGTTTTGCCTGCATTACGTTGCAGGGTTTCTTGGTTAATAACAG
Source organism: uncultured Bacteroidota bacterium (assembly GCA_903831935.1). Classification (GTDB taxonomy): domain Bacteria; phylum Bacteroidota; class Bacteroidia; order Chitinophagales; family Chitinophagaceae; genus Sediminibacterium. The sequence continues at coordinate 12,534 of CAIKZP010000031.1, forward strand.
TAACCATTTTACCCGTACTGGATTGCTTCTGTTGAAATTTTGTTGCGGTTACAAATACTTCATCAAGTGTTTTAGTAGATGTACTGTCTTGTGCGTGTAGCTGACTGCCAATAATTAGAGCAGTCATAACTAAAAACGTTTTTTTCATTATTGAAAATGTTTTTGTTGTGACTACTTCCAGGAAAATTAAAAGATAGAAATATAAATGTCTGTAAGACGATTACATCTCATGCCTTTCACCCGAAAGCCGAATAGTTGTTATGTATCGGCAGGTCTTCTGACTTACTCCATTATTCAAGGCCTTCCCGTTGTTAACAGTGGCGCAAAATTTGAATAATACAAAGGAGCTTACAGCTACGGGGATAGCTCCGGATTTACACCGGATTCCCTATTAATCCATTACTTTCTACGAAAGCATTAGAACCGTTACAAGACAAAACTAGTTTTTAATTCGAACTTCAATAAAAGAGTTGCTAACAGTGTAGTGGATAAAATTTATTATTTGCTAAAAAGTTAAATTAATGCCCGCCATTATCCATCTGCCTGGCATTTGCGCACCCAATAAATCGCTATAATTAGTATCGAACAAATTTGATGCTTCAATAAAACATCCTGCAACCTTTTTTACAATAAATACTTCGCACCTTGTATTGAGTAAAAAATAGTTTGGAGTTATTGTTGCATTGATTGCCGAAGCATTTTGCGCTGTTCTAATTTTATACACCCCATTAGCGCTCAATTGTACATATTGGTTACTATATACCAACATTAAATTGGTTAATAATTTGGCATGCGAGCTAATATAAAAAGAGGGAACCACATTACTGCTCTCACTATCTAACCAAACCAATCCTAGTGTTGCCCAAATTTTATGTTGTTGATTTAATTCTTGATGGTATTGAATATCTGTTTCGAATCCTGCTGTATTTACTTTAGCAATATTTGTTGCCAACGCATAACTACCTGTTGCAATAAGGTTTGAGGTTCTTGGCATACTACTATATGGTGTAGGTGTCCAGTCTATTAATTTCTGTTGGTCTCTTTTAAAAATTGTTGCCGATAATTTGAAGGCTGTTTTTACAAACACATCAAATCCTAATTCATAACTTAGGCTTCTTTCAGCTGCTAAGTTTGGATTGCCAATACTGCCAGAGCTAACCAATATTTTATTGTAATTATTATATCGTTCTGTAAAATCTGCCTGACGAATGGTTTTTCCAATACTACCGCGTATTTGCGCAGATGTTAATTGGTAAGAAATATTTAGTTGTGGCACCAATTCTGTACCACTGTTTTCGGTATAGTCTAAGCGAAGTGAAGGAGAAAATAGCATTTTATTACTCACCGCTTGCGTTACAATAAAATACCCGGCAGCCTGTTGTAATTGGTGGTCGCCCCTATCATTTGAAATGATTTTTTTATTTTGATATTGTAAGCCAGCCACCCAATTAGATTGCCCACCATATTGATGACTATAATGTGTATTAATTTGAACAACAGATGAAAGATTATTATTGGGCAATGACCCTGAATTAAAACTAAATTCATCGGTTAATTTTTTATACCCTGCATCAAACTGAAATTGATTGGCTGCTTTTTGATAGACCAAACTAAGTTGGTGCCAATTAGTTGCAACAATTTCTTTAGCAGTATCTGACTTAAAACTTGTATAAAAATTTTGTGCACTAAAATCTCGTTTATCAAATGCAGATCTAATTGCTAAACGCCAATTATTTGACAACTGCTGTCTTAAAGAAAAAGAAGCTGTTTGGTTATTAAAAAAGCCTGTAGTGCCTCTTTGCGCTTGCCCGTCTGCCGAATTAACTAAGTATCCTGCCGCAATTGCTGAATGGCCTTTTTGGTAATACAATCCTGCATTCAAATTTTTCAAACCATAATTTCCTGCAATTGCTTGTACAGAATATTTATTGTTGGTATTGTTTTCTTTGGCAGAAAAAGTTTTGGTAATAATATGCACAACTCCCCCAACTGCGTCCGTTCCATAAATAGCAGATGCTGCGCCTTTTAACACTTCAATTCTTTCAATTTCACCAGGAGAGATAGGTATATTGCCATTAAAATGACCTGTATTAGGATCATTCAATCGAAGTCCATCTAATAATACAAGCACTTGTTGAAACGTACCACCTCGAATAACAATATCAGCTTGTGAGCCGCCTGGGCCGCGCATTTGCACTTCAACACCAGGAATATATTTTAATAACTCGTCTATGGAGTGTATAGGTAAACTACTAAAATAACTACCCTTAATACTACTAATATTTCTACCAGTTTTTGAAGCATTCAACTGTGTTAGGGAAGCACTTACTGTTACTGGGTCTAATAGATTTTCTGCTTGCTGCCCATATACACTTGGCGCAATCATTAATAATAGGAAAAATAATGTTTTAAACATTCAGGTGTTTTTTCTAAAATGGCAAATATAGGTTGCTACATTTTGCGCATCTTTACTTTTTAAGAAAAAAAACAGCTTTGCTACAAATTCAATAATGCAATTATGCGAATTATCTCTTATAATGTTAACGGCATCCGCGCTGCAATGAATAAAGGTTTTGTAGATTGGTTAAAAACCGATCCTGCAGATATTATTTGTTTGCAAGAAATTAAAGCACAAAAAGAAAATGTAGACTTTAATAAAATTGAAGAACTCGGGTACCAAAGTTTTTGGTTTTCTGCACAAAAAAAAGGATATAGTGGTGTTGCCATTTTCACCAAAATCAAGCCTACTAAGGTTTTCTACGGCAATGAAATTGACCATAGTGATTTTGAAGGCAGGGTAATTCGTGCAGATTTTGGAAAAATTACTTTAATAAATGCTTACTTTCCTTCCGGCACAAGTGGAGATGAAAGGCAGACCTATAAATATAAATGGCTAGATGAGTTTTTTGTTTATTTACAAGAACTACGCAAAACAAGACCCAATATTATTATTGTAGGAGATTATAATATAGCCCATAACGCTATTGACATTCATGATCCAAAAGGCAATAAAAACTCCTCGGGATTTTTGCCAGAAGAACGTGCTTGGATGGACAAGTTTTTAGCAAGTGGCTGGGTAGACAGTTACCGAACATTAAACCCCGAAACTACTGGAGGATACTCTTGGTGGAGCCAACGTTTTCCTACAGTGCGCTTACAGAACAAAGGCTGGCGTATTGATTATATCTGCATTACAGAAAGTTTAAAAAAACAATTAGTAGCCGCAGAAATATATCCAGACGTAAAGCATAGCGACCATTGTCCTATTTATATTGCCCTTAAATAATTCAAATAACTCAAAAATGTACATCTACAATATCACTTCTAAAATAGATCCTTCTATCCATGAAAACTGGGTAGCTTGGATGAAAGAAACACATATTCCCGAAGTTATGGCCACTAATTGCTTTACACAGTACCAATTTGTGCGCTTATTAGAAGTAGATGATAGCGATGGACCTACCTATGCTATTCAATATATGGCTAATTCTAAGGCAGATTATAACCGATACCTTGAAATTCATGCTCCTTTATTAAGCAAAAAGGCAGCAAATGCATGGGGTAATCTTTTTATAGGTTTTAGGTCTTTAATGCAAGTTGTGCATTGAGTGTGGAAACATTTCTTTTTTTAGTTTGACAATCAAAAATCTTTACTATATTCCTTTGAAACGCGCTTTGGCAAAGGATTTCAGCGCATCTAAGGCTGAAACCCTTTGATAGCAATAGTTTCAGAGAAATCTAACTGTTTTATTCTTGTAAGTTTTATGTCTATTAATTCGCTGAAACCCTTTCGTATAGAGGATTTAACAAATATTAGGTTCAGAAAAAAAATTTTGTTAGATGATAAATTAAAATAAATTTGTGTAGTTAAAAAACAACAAAAAAAACATTTATGAACAAAGCCGAATTAATTGCACAGCTTGCCGAAGATGCTGGCATCACAAAAACTCAAGCTAACGCAACGTTAGATTCTTTTGTAAACACTGTAACCAAAACTTTAAAGAAAGGCGATAAAGTTACTTTGGTTGGATTTGGTACTTTTTCAGTTTCTAAGCGTGCTGCTCGTACAGGCCGTAACCCTCAAACTGGAGAAACCATCAAAATCAAAGCAAAAAAAGTTGCTCGCTTCAAAGCAGGTAAAGAATTAGCTTCTAAAGTTTAATTCAAAAAAGACACTCTACAGAAAAACCCTTGCAATATGCGAGGGTTTTTCTATTTTTGCTGTTCATAAAATATTTCACTCTAAAATTGCAACATGGGCAGAGGCGATAAAAAAACCGCAAAAGGCAAAAGATTCAAAGGATCTTTTGGTAAAAGTAGACCAGCAAATGCTACTAAATCTAAAAAGCCAACTGTAAAAGCAGCTTAATTAGCTATTGTATATCAGTTTACCAAAGCAGTTTTGTTTTAAGGCAAAACTGCTTTATTTTTTTACAGATGCCGCCAATTCGTTGATTGCCTTGGCAAATTTGTCTAAATCTTGCAGGCGAGTGTATACATGTGGCGTAACGCGAACACAACTAATATTCTCCCAAACTATGCCTACTGTGTGTATTTTATAGGTATTATACAAGGCTGTATCTAATTCCCCCGGCGTCATACCATCGATACTTACCCCGCAAATAGCGCAAGAATAAGCAGGCTTTAAGGAAGTATGAATTTTTACTTTTGGTGTATTAATTACCTGATTAACCCAGTAGTTCTTTAAGTAGCGAATTCGCTCTTCTTTTCTTTTAGAGCCAATTGCTAGGTGAAAATTAACCGCTTCACCAATTCCTTGCTCAATTGGAAAGCTTCTAGTACCTAATGTTTCAAACTTTCTAATATCGGCACTACGCGGCTCTCCATTACAAGTTAAAGGCCAAATATTTTTTATTTTATCTTTCTTAATCCACATCATGCCAGAACCAATAGGGGCACTTAAAAATTTATGCAAACTGGTTCCAAAATAATCGCAACCCAAATCAGGAATTTTAAAATCAAGCAATCCAAAAGAATGCGCGCCATCTACAATCACTTCAACACCCTTCAACTTAGCCATTTCTGCAATCTTTTTAACCGGCATAATTTGACCAACCCAGTTAATTACATGGGTAATATGAATGATTTTTGTTTTAGGACCAATGGCCTTTTCATAAGCCGAAACAATTTCTGCATCATTTTCAATTGGAAACTGAAAATTCAATTGGGTGTACACAACACCTTCTCTAAGCGCTCTTTGCTTCCATGCTTGAATCATATTAGGATAGTCTTGCTTGGTGCCTATTACTTCGTCGCCCGCTTTTAAATCTAATCCATAAATAACCGTATTTAAAGATTCTGTTGCGTTTCTATTGATGGCAATTTCTTCTGGAGAACAACCAGCTAGTTCAGCTAATTTATACCGAAGCGGTTCACGACCTTGGTCTAAAATGCGCCACATATAGTAAGAAGGGCCTTGATTGGTTAATTGATTATATCGTTCCACTGCTTCTTGAACTACCCGTGGAGAAGGACTTACGCCCCCATTATTCAAATTCACAAAATTTGAATGAACCGTATAACCTTGTTGAATCACACTCCAATAATCTTCATCTGCAGCAACTGCCGATGGCGTTAAGAGTTGTACTTTTTTTTGTGCTGCTTCGAAATTAGCGGCATGTAATTGGTTAAACAAGCTGTTAGCCGAAAAAGCACCAGCCATTAAACCCATTTTTTGTAGGAAAGCCCTTCTTTGATTCATTGTATACAATTGAAAAAGAAAGTTAGTAAAAAAGGGCGATGAAAAAAAGTATGGATTTTTAAAATTGGAAATGAATTTCAATAAATAATTTATTTGAATTCATACGAATAAAGTACTTCTTTGTTTTTATGCAATTCGTCTATGCTAGTTTGAACATAATCAACAAAAGCATGACCATTTTCAATTTTAATTCTTACATAACCTGGATTATTCAAAATCTTTCCAGAAGCATAGCCGTATTCGGCTGGGCTACGTGAATTACCATATTTAAATGAACCAGGTTGAGGAACTAGTTGGTACACGATTCCATCTAAATCTTGTTTGGCAAAAAAATGATCATGGCCATGAAAAACTGCATTGACTTTATTGGCTACTAAAAGTTGGTGAATCGGGGCATCCCAACTGGGTCTGTTTGAGGCGAAGGAATTAATACCATTTGTGTCTAATCCACCCCATTCAAAAAACTTTGCTGCTTCAGCACCACCCCTTGCAATTCCATTATTATCTGCACCGCCAACAAGATTATGGATAAATACAAATTTAAATTTTGCATGACTACTTACTAGGGTTTTCTGTAACCATTGATATTGTTGTTCTCCAAGGGTACGTTGCCAAGGATTTCTATTATTATTAGTAAACCTAAAAGGATCTAATACAATAAACAAAGCATCACCCCACTGCCAAGAATAGTAATTTTCTACATACCCTACTGTATTTTCTTTTTGATTATTTCCACTATAAAATTCATTCGGAAATGGATTGGGATAATATAGTTTTCGAGTTCCACTTGACCAATCAATCATGCGCTCTGCAGACTGTTCTTTTTTTTGTTGACTAGACTCTCCATCGTGATTACCAAGCGTAAGAAACAAGCTCGAGGAATTACATACAGTGCCAAAATAATAACGCTGCGCAATATATTGTTTTAAGGATGCTTTATAATCGATTCTATATTTATCTGTCATCCAAGTATCGCCAAGATCTACTAAAAAATCTAATGAATCTTGCGCCATATTTTTAAGTGTTCTTTCATACATGGCAGGATTGGTATTTTCGTCTAAATGCGAATCTGCTTGTATACAAAAACTAAAATTAGCATTGCTTGCACGCTGCGTTTGAAAATAATTTAGTGAGCCAATTTGGATATTATTTTCAGTTACAACCAACTGATAATAATACCTGCTATTAGCTAAAATATTTTTGATGTCTATAAATACTGTTTGTCCTTTTACAAAATGTATAATAGGTGTTTTTGAACTTAAATTTTCTTTATCTAAACCATATTGAAAATAGCCAACCATATCAGCTGTAGCAAGTACACTAATAGTTATGGAATGATCAGTTGGCCTACCTAAAATAATATCATATAAATGATCTGGTATGTCTGTTTTAAAAATACCTATTGGCGCTTGCTTATTTGAACCAATCCCTTCATTTCGTTTACCCTGTGAATGAATTTTGCTGCTAGTGCAAATAATTACAAATAAAATGACTGTTCTTATAAAACGCTTCATAAAATAATATTAGCATTAAATAATTGGTACTTGTTTGTTATTTACAAATGACCATGCATAAGCAATTCTGCCATTTTCGCCTTGTGTAGCTATATCTTTTTGTAGCACCGATTTTATATATAGCATTTGAAAATCCGATTTAGAAACAACCATTTTTAAATGGCCTGTATTACTCAATTTATCTCCAGATAAATAGGCATTTTCATTATAGGTATTGTAACCAGGGTCGCCACTCATGGGGCAAGTGATATAGGCTACACCATTGAGTTCTTGTCGGGCAAAAAGATGGTCGTGTCCTTGAATAAATGCATTGACTTTATGTTTCACAAATAAATCGTGAATGGGCATTTCCCAATTTGGTCTATGTTTTGCAAATTCATTGATTCCTTTTCGATTGTTTCCACCCCATTCAAATTTATCGGCCCATTCTATCGCACCACGGCAAGATCCTAGTACATGGTGCCCGAATACAATTTTATACTTTGCCTTACTTTTTTGCAAACTGTCTTTTAGCCAATGATACTGGTCGTCTCCAATAGTAAATGCCCATTGGTCTTTGCCTTTGTTTTTTCCAGGCTCTTTGTTATTACCAGGTTCTTTTTGATTACCCTTATTGTTTTTATTTGCAGGGTGTTCTTTTGCGCCACCTTGTTTTTGTTCTTTTTGTTTTTCTCTTTGTTCTTCGTCTTCTGCAGAAATATTAGAGTACCAAAATACATCCATAGTTACAAACAAAACATCGCCCCATTCAAATGCAAAATAATTTTGGCGCATGCCATCTGTTGCATTATTAGACCCCGTATAAAAATTATCTGGCACAGGATTAGGAACGAATTTTTTTCTAGCTGCAACACTCCATGATGCCAAGCAATTGTCTGTTCCGTCGGCATAAGCTTTTGCTTCCATTTCATGGTTTCCTAACACAAAGAAAAAAGGAACTGAATTGCACAAGGTGGTTAAATGCTCTCTTTGGTTTAAATATAATTCCGCTACTTTTTCATAATTAGGATTGTTCACCTTTGAAGCCCTAAAATCATCCCCCATAGAAAAATGCAAGTCTGAATTGCTTCTTACAATATTGTCAAGTGTTAATTGATACAGTTCAGGATTGCAATGATTGGGCGTTCCAAGGTGCGAATCGGCACTAATAGTAAAAATAAAATCACTGCCTTTTTTCCGTTGGGTATGAAAAGAGTTCATAGGCCCTTGCAAAAAGTTTTCGCTTTTGAGATTGTTATAAGCAATTCTATAAAAATAGGGTTGATTCGGCAAAAGATTGGGAAGAATAAATTCATGAATATCCCCTTTTGATAATTGTACTTTTGGGGTCGACAACATTTTTTGCTCCTTTTCTTTTCCATATTCTATATAAACTTCCATCTGCTGTTTTGCAAAGAAATTCATTAGAATTGATGACGCTGTTGGCCTTCCTAAAACAATCGTATACGGATTATTTTTAACTGCCTGTTTTACATTATTTGCTAAAGAACGAAAAGGATGCAACATCACTGCTAATGATGCCGCCAATGTTTTTTTAAGAAATTTTCTACGCGCTTGCATATCATTAAAAATGTGGGTTAATGAAAAGAAGTAATTACCTAGTATGTTGTACAGTTAAAATTGCTGAATCCAACACATGCCCATTTATAGCTGCTAATAATTGATTGATTTTAATAGGATATGTATTGTCAATTTTTGGTTGCTCAGACAATGCATAAATAGTGATGATATATTTTTTTGCTCCAGGTCCTTTTGAGCAAGGTGGTGCATACCCTGGTTTATTGCTATGACTATTCATACCCCAAGTGCCAACACTAGTAGCACCTGCTGGCAAGTAATTAATATTTGCGGCTATATCGTACAATACAATATAGGCAAGCTTTTCGCCGGTTTTTGGAAAATGGTGCATGGTAATAGCATAGCCCTTTGTGCCAACAGGAGCATTGCTCCAGGCTAATTGTGGCGATATGCCTAAACTATCGCAAGTGTTTAATTTTGCAATAGGTCCATTGTTAACAAATGCATCACTAAACAATGTGAATGCATTGGTTTTATTCGATTGTGCATTTACTGCCAATGACAATAGCATAAAAATTCCTATCATTAATTTATACATGCGTAATTGCTTTATGTTCTTAATCTTTTTTTCTACCATTTCTTCTTTCATAACTAGCGGTTGTTTGATTTCCATCTGTATCTATAAAAGTAAAATAATAGCTGTTTTTTTCATCCCAATAATAATTGACAGAACCATTTTTTCCAGCAATTTTATACGTGATGGAAAAAGCATTATTGGCTGTTGCAACACAGTTAGTAATCACTGCGCCTCTTAAAGGTTTGAGTGGTGGCCGAACAGGTGCTGTAAATGCCTGGGGAAGGATTTGATTTTCTGGTGCAGGGGTTTTATTATCTGTGTTTACTTTTCCGCGCATAGCAGCAATCATATAAGGATAATTTTTTGTGCCATGGTAATGATACAAACCATTCGCAGCAAAATGTCCATGACATTCATCGAGTGGCAATACTGCCGATCCATCAGGTTCTTTTTCACCATAAACTGCAAATCCGTCTAAAGCAAACGCAATGGGTTTTAGCAATGAAATAGCCGACAAGTGCAAAGGTGCTGTATGGTAATGGTAATCGTCTCCTTTACCACAATGCCCTCCCCAATTATCTAATTCACCAATTAAATAAGCGTCTTCTCCTCGATTGTTCAAAGCATTAAAAATAGGAATCCCATTCACTGCTATTGCAATGGCACCGCGCATAAAATTATTTCTGGTACTCATTGGTGTTTCTGCCAACACAGGACGTAATGGTATGGGCCAAGCATTTGACCCGGAATAATTTTGTGGGATGGGCACTTGTTGTTGCCAACTTGTTATGCCTATCATCATTGGGTGATTAGCAATACCTCGAGAGGATACATAAAAATAATTTTCGTCTGAACTAGTTGTTACCGCTGGTTGATAGGGCTCAAATGCCGATTCTAATAAACTTAAATCAGCCGGTTGATTTACCCTTACTTGCTCGTTGAGTGTATTATATTTTCGAATTTTAAATAGTGCTAAAGCCTTGTCTTGATCTGAAAGTAAATCTACAAATACGGTAATGCGGCCACCTCCTTTTTGTTCTAATACTATGGTGTTATCATGCGCCATTAAAAAATTTCCTTCAATAGTTCGGCCCGAGGCTAGGGTCCAAGTATTAAAAACATCATTTGGCAAGTAATGTCCTCCAGGATGTGCAATGGCCATTTTTGTAACAAATAAAAAAAGCCCAGCCATACTAAGGTTCCTGATAAAAACCCTGAATTGTTTCATACAAGTAGTTTAAAACTTATAAATTATGATTGTTCATTAAAAATCAATTTCTCAAGTAAAGCTTTGACTATCAATCAAAATAAAAGTTTAATTAACAGTTAACAGCCTAATGCAAGTTGGCAAACAACCTTAACCACTTATCTTTGCCAAGAAATAAGGTTGAATGAAATATTTACTAGGAATTTTTTTGGGGATTTGTTTGGTGGTTTTACTATCCACACAAACTGCAATAGCACAATGTTCTATTTGCACCAAAACGGCTTCGCAATTGGGTGAAGGACCTGCAAAAGCACTTAATTCGGCTATCATTTACCTTGCTTTTACACCATTTGCCATTATGGGATATATTGGTTGGCGTTGGTGGAAAAACGAAAAAGCACTAGAGAACAACGAATAATTAAATTATTTACTAGGGTTTGTACAAATAAAAACAAGCCCAATCTCCTTCTTGTATTTTATTGAGTCTATGCGCTTCTGCCCTAAAAGCACGCATTTGTTTTTTTGAAAATAGATCTGGGTGTTCACCCTTGTTATAGCTATCTAAACTAAAGTCCTTCAAATACAATTCACTTCCATAAAACTGAAACTGATTAGAATCGTAAATGATATCTGTTAGGTTCAGCCCTACTTTGTTTGCCAATAATTGCATGCTTTGGGTAGTGTGTAAAAAAAAGTGTCGGGGCGGATCTAAGTTTACCCAATTGGCTCCATATTTTTTAAATGACGAAGAGTCGGCTACTGGAATTCTAATTAATGCATAACTGCCTTTATTCAACAGTTTGTAAATATGTTGAACCACTTTTTCTGGTGCATCCATGTGTTCGAAAGAATGGTGAAACATAATAAAATCAAATGTTTCAGCAATGTCAAAAAAATCCTTTTTCAAAATAGAAACCCCGCACTGATAATGAATATCATTACTTAAAAATGGATCGCTACCCATTAAATTTTTAAACCCTCCCCGATTCATTTCTAATAATAATTTTCCTGAGCCAGCACCAACATCCAATATTTTTGAAGATAAAGTCAAGTACTTTTTTTTCATCCAAACTGGGGGCTTGCTACTAAAAATAGATACCAATGCTCCTAACAAATTTGGTCTGCCAAAAAAATGCTGGTAAGCAATTCCTTGACGCCAATTTTTAAAAGAAAATCCTGTTGCTTCTTTGGTTGCATAACTATAATAATCAGTTGGATAGTACTTAGCCATATTGGCTGGAATGCTTTCTAGTTGCACTAAACCGCATGAAGCACATTGTATATAATTAAATGGCTCTTTAAAACCGAACATCATTTCTTTTGTTTGAAAAATTGTATTGCCTTTTTCATTAGCACAAACTTTACAAACCATTGAAGCAGTAGAATCTAACATAAAAATTATAATTGAAACCTAAATGAAAAAAGAAAACAATGTTTGAATTGAGAAATGATAGGAAAAGCCCTCAACTTATAATAGAAAATAGCATGCCGATGCTTCATTAAAAAAAGAAATAGTTTCCAATTTATTTTTTGCGTCATTGATGCATCCCATAATGTATATAACTCTTTAAAAAACATTTGATCACTCAATTTAAATGTACCAATGTTTTTAAAATTTGCTAAATGCGTATTAAGCATTAATCGGAATTGTTTTCGCAAATCACTTTCAGATAAATGCTTTTGAATGGTTACATTATTTTCGTGCGCCCTTTGTTGCACCAATACCTCAGGCACAAATTGTATTTGCCCTGTAGTCATTGCCCAAAGCGCCAACCACCAATCGTAATAAACGCCTTCAGGAACTGGCAAAGCCATACTTAATAATGATTTTCTAATAAGCATTGCATGTCCACTGATGGTATTAAAAACAGCAATTTTTTTGGGGTCATTGCCTTCAATATGTCTAATGCGTGGATTTGAAACAGGATCAACTATTGGTTGCCCCTGAAAATGAATAGAGTTACAATAAATCAAGGAACAAGCATCCGCCAACGCAAAAACCAAGGTTTCTAATTTTCTTTCGTGCCAAATATCGTCTTGATCAGAAATGGCTATCAGTTCGCAACTAGCGCTAGACATGGCATTTGAAAAGTTTGCAGAAAATCCCAAATTGGTTTCATTTCTACTCACTCGAATTCTAGTATCTGTTTTTGCTAGTGCTTGTATGAGTTCGTAAGTGTTATCGGTAGAAGCATCGTCTGCAATAATTAATTCAGTAATAGGATAGGTTTGTAACAAAATGCTACGAACCTGTTCGGCCAAAAACAGGCTGCCATTGTATGTACATAAAACCACTGAGATAGGCCGAGTCATGATTAATTTTTATTTTAACACTAGGTTGAATACATTCGTAGCGCTGTTACACCCTTTCTATTTAATTATTAAAATCAATGATGGTAAATATAGAAAAATTTAAGGCCGATACCGAGAATGGGGTTAAATTTTCTATTCTAATACCAAGTTGGAACAATTTGCCTTTCTTAGAATTGTGCATTAATAGTATTCGCAAACATTCTGCATTCAAGCACCAAATCATTGTGCACATTAATGACGGAAGCGATGGCACACTTGAATGGATAAAAACACAAAAAGATATAAGTTACTCTTATAGCCAAGAAAATATTGGTGTTTGTTATGCTTTAAATAGTTGCCGAACACTAGCAGATACAGATTATTTGTTATACATCAATGACGATATGTATGTATGCCCTAATTGGGATTTACCATTATCAAATGAGATAGCAAATACTAACCATAAGTATTTCTTTTTTTCTGCAACAGCCATTGAAATTAAAGCCCAAAGTAATTGTTCAATAGAAAAAAATTACGGCGATAGTATTGCCAATTTTAAGGAAGCCGAACTATTAAAAGAATACAATACCCTTCCTATGAAAGACTGGAAGGGTGCAACCTGGCCTCCAAATATTGTACACAAAGATATCTGGGATTTAGTTGGCGGATACAGTATTGAATTTAGTCCTGGCATGTATTCCGATCCAGACTTTTCGTTTAAACTTTGGAAAGCTGGCGTCCGTTTATTTAAAGGAATAGCAGAAAGTAGGGTCTACCATTTTGGTTCACTATCTGTAAAAAGAATTAAAAAAAATAGGGGCTACCATACTTTTATTTCAAAATGGGGAATGACTTCTGGAAGCTTTTCTAAATATTATATTCATAGAGGCGAACTATTTATAGCGCCGTTATCAGAACCAATAATACCAACAACCGTACACCTTAAGAATTTTGCAAAACGATGCTGGACGGCTATTTGGCAATAATTACTACGCGTCTATTTTAAAAAATGTTTTCAAGCAAAACAATAGTTTCATTAAAGCAGACTTTTTTTTGTAAGCGAGTATTAAGTTTCTATACCTAAAAAATAGTAGCATTCTATTTAAGTTATTTACTAAAGAATATGTTTGATAACTTTTATTAATCTGTTCTAATACTTTTTTTTGCGGTAAATGCTCCGGACATTTTTCAAATAAAACTTGCATTCTAGATCGTGCTTTCATTAATTTTTGGGCAGTGGTAGGTTTGCTTTTTTGATAGGCATGCGTATTTGCACCTATGGCATTTGATGCGTGTTGTCTATAATTAACTAGTGGCAAATCTACATAGTGTACTTCGCCTTTACAAGCTGCCACAAATCCCAACCAAAAGTCATGTGTAACCACTGCAGGAAAAGGCATACAGCGATTTACCAATTCTTTTTTAAACAACATGGCATGCCCTGGTGCCCATGCACCAATCGTATACATTAAGCAATCGGTATAATGAATTTGATTTTTTATATCCGACATTTTTTTACCTGTACTATTTCCATGCTCATCTACCAATAATGAATTGCTATATACTAATTCATAGCCATTCATTGACTCAAATAAAACAGCCAATTTATTTAATTGCCAAATATCATCTTGATCGCTAAGTGCAATAAATGCGCCTTTTGCCAAGATCATTCCTTTTTCGAAAGTTTTAATATATCCTAAGTTATACTCATTGCAATACAAGCTGATATTTGCATGCAATTCCAGATACTTATTTATAATAGTAATTGTTTCATCGGTAGATGCATCATCTACAATTACAACTTCAATATTGCTATAAGTTTGTGCTAGAATACTTGTTAATTGCGCCTCTAAATATTTTGCGCCATTATAAGTAGCCATCACAACAGAAATCATTGGAGTGTCTTGGCTATTTTTCAAGGCGATTGTTTTTTGTGGCACCAGCATATTTTGCACAGAAAGAAAATAAATTGAAAGAAGGATCTGCCGATAACGCACCAATTTCATCGTACAATAATTTCTTATCCATTCCTTTCATTCGGTCCCTTTGAATTAACTGCCACGCTTTTTCTGCCAATAACCAAACTTTCCTATCACTGTGTTGGTGTATTTGAATGTGTTGGTCAATTTCAGCAACTAGCTCATCAATTCCAATTTTTTCGGAGGCAATTGTTTTTAATACTTTCAATTCCCATCCATTGGGCTGAGGGGCTGCAGTAAGTAGCATTTGTAAATTTTTTACAAATCGATCTGCATCGGGCCGATCTGCTTTGTTCACAACAAAAATATCCGCAATTTCCATTAAGCCCGCTTTCATATTCTGCACTTCGTCTCCAGCCTCAGGAACAAGTACCACAATAGTTGTATCTGCCAAACCAGTGATTTCAATTTCACTTTGTCCTACACCTACTGTTTCTACAATAATATGGTCGAAATGGCCGGCTTGTAATAACGCTACAATATCTAAAATATGTGGATGTAGTCCACCCAAAGATCCGCGAGTTGCTAAAGATCGAATATATACCAAGGGTTGATTGTACCATTCACTCATGCGTATTCTATCTCCCAATAATGCACCCAAATGAAAAGGCGACGAAGGGTCTACGCAAAGCACTGCCACTTTTTTTCCAGCCGAAACCCATTGCCCTATTAATGCATCTACAAGGGTGCTTTTTCCTGCCCCCGGAGGACCTGTAATACCTGTTACTGGTGTATTTCCTGTAGGTATTGCTTGTAAAAAAGCTTCGAATCCGGGCACTTCATTTTCTACTAAAGAAATGGCGCGTGCCAATGCTTTAAAGTTTCCTTTGGGTATTTCGGATAATAATGAATGCCACATAATGTTTAGCTGGCCCTAAATTTAAAGTAAGTGTTTACAAATTCACGCAAAAAAAACAATAACTGGCCTAAATGACTGATAAATCTTAAAAAATAGCTTTCTGCTTTTTTTGAAAACGAATTCTTTCCATAAAATTTAGTAGCATTGAATAGCCTTAGCACATGATTAAAAAAAACGCACCCATATTTTTATTTATTCTATTACTTGCCGGATTATTCTGGAGTAGGGCGCTATTATCTATCGTTCAAGGAATATGGGCACTTTATGCTATTGGGCAATTGTTTCATAGCAAATCATTCAATTTCAAAGACCCAATTTTTATATGGAGTTTGGCACCATTATGCTGTTGGACCTTAGGTGCTTTTCAACATCCTTTGGCAATGGCCAATTTCGATTATGCGCTCACACTAGCGGTTTATCCAGCAACAGTGTTGGTAGTAAAAACTATTCCAACACAAATCATTAATAAACAACTGGTATATAGTTGGCTAGCGGCAACTGCCATTGGCTTAGTGCTTCCCATTTATTGGTATATCAACCACCAAATTGGCGCACACAATTTATTAGGATCTGGGCAAGCATTACCCACTTTTATGGACACCGATCATGTACGTTTTTCCATTCTCTTATGCAGTAGCGTTTTGTTGTTATTAAGCGCGTCTTTTATTACAAATAAAATGCGCTTTGCACTTGTATTATTACTAACTATTTTAATTCTTTTTTTAGCGGTAAGAACTGGATGGGTTTTATTATTTTTTATACTAATTGCATACTGCCTATTAATAGTAGTAGAAAAGAAAAGTATTAAACCATTTCAAGTAGTAGCATCTATTTTTATAGTGGTATTATTGGCATCTGCTGCTTACTATTTATTTCCAACTGTTCAACAAAAAATCGCCTACACTATTTACGACTGGCAACAATTTCAGCCAGGAAAATTCAATGCAAATTATTCAGACGGAACTAGAAGGGCAATTAATTATGCCGCAATTAAATCAATTGAATCAGGCGAAGGCTCAAATATAGGCTGGTCAAGTATTCCAGCAATACTAAATCAATCATTAGCGCATTATTTTTCTGGCGTAAATACCAATTTTGGATGGCCTTTTAACCAATGGCTTTTTTGGTGGATGGGTAGTGGTTGGTGGGGTGCATTATTGTTTAGCGCCTGGCTATTTTATCCAGCAATAGTTGGATTTAAACAAAAAAATAAAGGGATAATTATTTGGACTATTGCTATTGCCATTAGTTGTTTAGCAGAGGCAACCCTCAACTACCAATACGGTGTTTTTCTACACGTTTGGCCTTTGGTTATATTATGGCAAAAAGAAACTATTTTAGCACCCGATAATTCTTAAAATCAAAAGGTCTTATTCCGGTAATTTTTTCAAAATGATACAGCAGTTTGTCTTTGAATGAAAACTTCTTTTGAGTAATGTCAATATTTATTTGCCAGCCTTTTTCTTGAATGCGTTTTTGCATCACCAATGGATGCGTATCCTTAAATAATTGGAGTGAATCAAATTCAGAAAAATCCCAGAAATCCATTTCTTTAAATCCTGCTTCAATCACATGGTCTGGGTGCCAAAATTTGCTAAAATTTTTGTGCTTTTTTAGCATTTGTTCTGGGCTTTTTACCCAACCATAATGGTATACGAATGCATCAATTTGCTTCGCCGCAATTTTCGCTGCTTTTGCACCTACCCTAAACCCTTGTGCATCTTTGTAAGCTTGTATTTTTTTATCGTTTCTAATAATACGCACTTCTTTGTGGTACCATTTTCTACTATCTCCTATATAATCATACGTGCCATAAAAATGGAGATAATTAAACAACAATCCTTCTACTTTTTTATCCGCCAAATAGTTATTGCAATCCGCTAAAATTGCTGGATGATATTTTTCGTGCACTACTTCATCGCCCTGAATATAAAATGCCCAGTCCGATTCTGGGTCTATTAATTGAAATGCTTTGTTGGTTTCTTCTGCTAATACCGATCCACCAGTTCGCAGGTTATTGTTCCAAACAGAGTGATGAATTTTTATTTTTGAATCATTAATCGATTCTATTAGGGCAATGGTTGCGTCTTCGGAATCGCCAATTAATACAATCATTTCGTTTACCACGGGTAAAATGGAACGAATTGCTTCCACAATTGGATAATCATTCATCACTGCGTTTCGAATAATTGTAAAACCCGAGATTTTCATAATACTGCCATTAAAAGTTCAAATAACCGAAATCTTTTGCATCTTACCATTAATTGATTAGAGATGTAAGCTGCAACCGCTTAATTTTGGGCCGCAGATAAATATCCCTGCAACTGGTATTTTAATTAGCAACTTATGCAAACAACCTGCTGTTTTGATTTTGGCAATACCCGCTTAAAATGTGCGATATTCAAGAATAGGGAACTCGAAAACTTAATTGTTATAGACAATGACCTTCCCGAAACCATTCAAGCGGTCCTTAACCAATACCAACCAAACAAAACTATTTTAGCTTCTGTTATTAACCACAACCCTGCATCTGAAGCTATTTTAGCAAGTCAAACACAGTTTCACAAACTATCTTATACCAGCAAGATTCCCTTAACCACCCCTGTTGGAAAGCCAGAAACGATTGGTGCAGACCGACTAGCTTTGTGTGCAGCAGCGGTAGATTTGTTTCCAAATCAACACAATTTGGTGATTGGACTAGGCTCTTGCATTACCTATAATTTTGTCAATAAATTTCATGAATTTTTGGGTGGAAGTATCTCTCCGGGGATGCAAATGCGGTTTAAATCTATGCACGAATACACGGCATTATTACCCCTAATTGAGGCCGATAATCAGTTCCCATTAATTGGTTTCGACACCAAAACCAACCTTTTAAGTGGGGTTATTTTGGGAATGGCAAAAGAAATTGATGGAATTATTGAGGCTTATAGCCTGAAATACAGCAACTTTAACGTGCTATTAACCGGGGGTGATATGGGTTTTTTTGTACCACACCTAAAAAAGAAGATATTTGCCGACTCTTACCTAATTTATAAAGGCCTCTATGCGATCAGTGAGTTTAACAATGTTTAGGTTTTTCACGGTATTAGTTTTCGGATTTCCGCTACTAACTGCCCAAGCCCAAGAAAATTCACCTTATTCCAGATATGGAATGGGCGACTTTTTTCATGGCCAACATATTATTAGTAGTTCTATGGGTGGACTAGCTGCAGCATATGCAGATGGAACCTCCAATAACAATGGACAATCCATTAACTTTTCAAATCCAGCAGCCTACTCGAATTTGTTTATGGTTTCTTTTGATTTCAGCTTAACTGTTGATTCAAGAACCTTAAGAAGCAATGACCCAAGTGGCAAATTTGTATCGAATTATTTTGTTCCTGCCTATTTTGCACTAGGTATGCCACTTAATAAAAAAAGAGGTATTGGGTTAGCGTTTGGATTAAAACCATTAAGTAGAATTAGTTACTCAGTTACCGAAAATGGTAGAGCTGCAGGAGATAGTATTGCTAGGTTGTATTCAGGTTCTGGCGGATTAAACCAAGCTTTTATTGGAATGGGAAAAAGATGGAAAGGATTAAGTGTAGGCTTTAATACCGGCGTAAACTTTGGAAGAAAAGACATCTCAACTATGGTGGCTTTTGTAAATGACACCATTGCTTACAAACAATCTAAATCAAGTACCGTTACTAATTTTGGTGGTTTATTTCTTTCAGGAGGAACGCAATATGAATTCCCAATAAAATCAATTACCAATTTGGCCAATAAAACTGTTGTTCACTATTTTGTTCGACTTGGCGTTTCGGGTAATTTGAGTCAAAGCTTAAATGCCAAACAAAATATTGATCGTGCAACAGTATCATATACTTCAACAGGTGCTGTTACAACCATAGATACTGTGTTTTCTCAAAGCAATATCAAAGGTACTATTCAAATGCCTAGTTCTTATGCAGCAGGTATTACCTTTAGAAAAGCCATATTAGCACCAAGAGGTTTATTTGATTTATGGAGCGTGGGAGCAGAATATACCGCAACAAAATGGAGCCAATACAGGTTCTACAATCAAACAGACCAAGTGTCTGATAACTGGCAGTTTAAATTAGGCGCCCAATTTGCACCAGATCCTGTAAGTGGCAATGGCTATTGGGGTAATGTGAATTATAGGGTTGGATTTTTTACTGGACAAGACTATGCAACACCAGGTGCTAAAAGTTTAAAAACTACAGGTGGTACAATGGGAATGGGTTTACCTATTAGAAAATGGAGCAGCTATAGCAATCAGTTTACTATTTTAAATTTAGGTTTACAATTTGGCAAAAGAGGCACTTCGGTTAATAATATTACAGAAGGATTTTTTAGATTGTCAGTTGGGGTAAGTTTAAGCGATATTTGGTTTATTCCACGCAAATATGACTAAGCACATTACACATATTCAAACACTATTAGCAGCCATTGTTTTTGGCTGCTTTTTTGTGTTAGTAGGTTGTGAGAACGATATAAATGTGGTAAGAGATTTGGGTAAAAAAGTAAAGGGTGTAGACGAGGCCAACCAAGTAGAAAGCTATATGAGTCAGAATGGCAAAACAAGGGCCAAACTCTTGGCGCCATTAATGTTGTTAACCCAAAACGACTACGGTAAAAAAATTGAATACCCCAAAACATTACATGTTGATTTTTATAACGATAGTTTAAAAGTAGAAAGCAAATTATTTGCCCGATACGGTAGTTATAATGAAAGCGAAAACAAAATATTATTAAAGGATAGTGTAATTGTTTTTAATGTAAAAGGCGACACCCTTATTTGCAAAGAACTCTATTGGGACCAAATTGCCCAACGATTCTACACCGACAAAGAAGTGTTTATTAGTCAGTCGCAACCTGCCCGTCAACGTTTGTTTGGCATTGGCTTTAGTTCAGATCAAAACTTGTCTGATACACATATACAACATATCCAACCAGGTAGTTTTGTAGTGATTCCAGATAGTAGTACCATTAAATAAAAAAAATATCCTATTTTTCCAATATGTCTGAAACCTATATGATCCTTTCTATCATTGGCACGCTTGTGATGATTGGCTTTTTTGCAGGCTACGAAATTGCATTTGTAAGCGCCAATAGACTAAGCATTGAACTGAAAAAAAAACAGGGCAAAAAAACAGGTTTAATCCTAGCCAATTTCATGGAGCATCCTGCAAAATTTATTGGATCTTGTTTAATTGGGTTGAATGTTTTTTTGGTGATTTATGGTTTGTTGTTTGACGAATTACTCAAAACAATTGCTTGGAAACCTTTCGATTTAAAAAATGGTGTGCTGCAATTAATTGTAGATACTTTCTTGTCTACTATAGTGGTACTGATTTTTGGCGAATTCATACCCAAAGCCATTTTCAGGGCAAGAAACGATAGTTTACTTAGCATTTTTGCACCCATCGCACAATTTTTTTATTCCTTATTTCAACCTGTTGCCAACTTTTTTGTAAACATTGCGCAATGGATTTTGAAATACATTTTTAATATGCGCATTAGCGATAAAAACAATGCGTTTAACAAAGTAGACTTAGAGCATTTTTTTCAGCAAACCAAAGAACAAGACGAAGACAATCCTGAACTAAATACCGAACTTTTTGAGAATGCTTTGAGTTTACCAATGGTTAAAATTAGACAGTGCTTGGTTCCAAGAACTGAAATTGAAGGGGTAGATATTCATACCTCTATCGAAGAATTAAAAGCCCATTTTATTAGTACCCATCTAAGTAAATTGGTGGTGTATGATGAAAATATTGACAATATTTTAGGCTATGTACACCAATTAGACCTTTTTCAAAAACCAGATTCCGTTAAATCAATTATGCACCCAATGATGGCTGTGCCAGAAAGCATGAGTGCTACCGACCTCATTAATAAGTTTTCGAAAGAAAGAAGAAGTATTGCTTGGGTAGTAGACGAATTTGGCGGAACAGCAGGCATTGTAACCATGGAAGACGTATTGGAAGAGATCTTTGGAGAAATTCAAGACGAATTTGACGTAGAAGAATTCGAAGAGAAACAACTAACCGAAGATGAATTTCTATTTAGTGGCAGAATGGAACTCGATTATTTGAATGAAAAGTACAAAATGGATTTTCCGGTTTCCGATTCAGAAACCTTAAGTGGCTACATCATTAACGAGCACCAAACCATCCCTAAACTAAAGGAAACCATTATAATAGGTCATTATAAGTTTGATGTAGTTACTGTAAGTGACACGCGTATTGAAATGGTTAAAATGAAAATTTTAAAATAGTTACCAACTGCTTTGTTCTTTCAACTGAACAAGCACTTAACTTTGCCGCCTTATAACCGTATAACAGCCAATGGCACTATTTAGTAGAAATCCCGATTCAGAAAAAGCAGAGATGACCTTTATTGATCATTTAGAAGAACTGCGTTCACATATTATTCGCTCTGTGTTGGCCATTTTAGTTATGGCAACCCTAATTTTTATTTACCGCGATTGGATCTTTGATTATATTATTTTAGGTCCTGTAAACCCCGATTTTATTAGCTATAGGGCCTTGTGCCAGTTTAGTCATTGGGCTTACATGGGAGAAGCGCTTTGTATGCCAGCAGTTAAAGTTGAAATGCAAACCACTACTTTCGGCGGGCAATTTTTAGGGGCTATTTCAATTGCATTAGTGGGTGGCGTTATTGCTGCTTTTCCTTATATTTTTTGGGAATTCTGGCGCTTTGTAAAACCAGCATTAAAAGATGCCGAAACCCAAAACACCAAATTCATTATTTTCTGGGTATCCTTCTTTTTCTTTTTAGGAGGAGCTTTTGGATTTTTCTTATTAGGTCCTTTTACATTCAATTTCTTAGGGGGCTTTCAATTGGGGACCCATGGTATGTTAGTCACTAGGCCAACATTTGCTGATTATGTAGACAATTTAACCAATATTATTTTGGGTTGTGGTTTGGCATTTGAACTGCCTGTATTAGCATTCATATTAACCCGCATTGGTTTAATCACTCCAATGTACTTGCGCAAAACACGTAAGTATGCTATTATAGTCATTTTAATTCTAGCTGCTTTTATTACACCAAGTCCTGACTGGATGAGTCAATTAATTGTATTCATCCCCTTGTTTTTATTATATGAACTAAGCATTTTGGTTTCTGCAAGAGTGTATAAGAAAGAACAAGCTAAAGAAGAAGAAGAGTGGAGTTAATTAAAATAAACTGATATGTCATTTGTATTCGACAACACTAAGCCTATAGCCATTGGCAGCGACCATGCAGGCTTAGCATATAAAGCAGCATTAATTAACTGGTTATCCGAAAAAGGATACCAAGTAAAAGATTTTGGTACCTATACCGCAGATTCGGTGGACTATCCCGATTACGCGCATGCGGTATCAACTGCTGTAGAAAATAAAGAAGTGGCTTATGGCATATTATTGTGCGGATCTGCCAATGGTGTTTCTATGACCGCCAACAAACACGCCAATATTCGCGCAGGTTTGTGTTGGCAAAATGATGTTGCATTACTTGTTCGTCAACACAACGATGCCAATATCATTTGCATACCAGCCCGCTTTATTTCATTATTCGTTGCCCAACAAATGATTGAAACCTTTATGACTACTGCTTTTGAAGGAGGTCGTCATGCTACTCGAGTAAATAAAATTGCCTGTGCTTAACCAAAAACAAACTAGGATTATGAAAAAACTACTTTGGATCTGTTTACCTTTTATGAGTACTATCGCTTTTGCACAAAAAGCAGAAGATGCTGCAAAATTTGGAGCAGTAATTACCCAACAAGGGTTAAAACAAAAACTAACAATTATTGCAAGTGCCGAAATGGAAGGTCGCGAAACAGCGTCTCCCGGACAAAAACGTGCTGCTGCTTATATTGAATCGGAATTTAAAAGAATGGGCTTGAAACCAGGTAATGGCGATAGCTACCAACAAGTTTATCCAGTGTATCAAGATGCACTAACCGATAAGAAATTTGCTGTTAATGGCCGTTCATTTGAATGGGATAAAGACTTTACTTTCAGTTTACAAACCATAGCAAATGGTCATTGGAATTATTCTTCTGTGGTATTTGCAGGTTACGGTATTGTTGACTCTGCAAAAGGCATCAACGACTATGCTAACTTAGATGTAAAAGGAAAATTAGTAGTAGTACTAGAAGGAAATGGAACAGCTCCAGCTGCTGGAATGCCAATGGGCGGAATGCGCGCAATGAATGCCAATCCATCTTCTAGCTTTTCTAAAATGCGTGTTGCAACTGCAAAAGGTGCTACTGGCTTACTAGTAGTTTCTGCAGATTTTCCTCGTAAAATGGCTACCCCAACAAAAGGCAATATGTATTTGAAAGCAAATACAGCTGCTGGTTTTGTAATGGCTACAATCTCTGCAGATGTTGCATCGGCAATGCTTGGTAGAACCACTAAACAAAGCATGGCTGAATTAAAAGAAATTAGCAAAAGCACTTATAATGCAGAAATCAATGTTACTGCTACTAAAACAACCGAGAATTTAGAAAGTAGTAATGTAATAGGTGTTTTACCTGGTACCGATAAAAAAGCTGAGTATTTAATGCTTACTGGTCACTACGACCATTTGGGTAAAAAAGGCGATGTAATTTGGTATGGCGCCGATGATGATGGTTCTGGAACAGTAGGTGTAATGCAAATGGCAGAAGCATTTACTGCTGCTGCAAAAAAAGGCAAAAGTCCTCGCAGAACAGTTGTTTTTATGACTGTAAGTGGCGAAGAAAAAGGATTATGGGGATCTGATTATTACTCAGAGCATCCAATTTTTCCTTTAGACAAAACAACTGCCGATTTAAATACCGACATGGTAGGACGTGTAGATACAGAACGTAAAACTGCCGATTCATTAAATTATGTTTATGTAATAGGACACGATAAATTAAGTACCGAATTACCTATCATTAATGAAGCAGCAAACAAGCAATCTTCTAAATTGGTATTGGACTATAAATACGATGATCCTGCAGATAGAAACATGATTTACTACCGCAGCGACCATTATAATTTTGCCAAAAAAGGTGTGCCTATTTTATTCTTTTATGATGGAATGTTGCTTGCCGACTACCACCAACCAACGGATACTGTTGAAAAAATTAATTTCGATTTAATGCAAAAACGTGTGTTAATGATATTCTATACTGCATGGGATATTGCTAACAGAGATGCTATGTTAAAAAGAGATTTAAAATTAAATATGCCAGCTAGATAATTATTGAAGCATGCATAAAAAAAGTGGCTGTATCAATTGATACAGCCACTTTTTTTATGCCATTTAACACACTAAATTACCATCCTAATAAATAAGCAAAAATCAATGGGACCACAATGGTAGCATCGCTTTCAACAATATATTTAGGTGTATGAATATCTAATTTGCCCCAAGTAATTTTTTCGTTAGGAACTGCGCCAGAATAAGATCCATAAGAAGTAGTTGAATCACTTACTTGGCAGAAATAACTCCAGAAAGGCACATCATGCCATTCCAAATCTTGGTACATCATTGGTACAACACAAATAGGGAAATCTCCTGCAATACCACCGCCCACTTGAAAAAATCCAATTCCTTTTCCACCACTATTTTGGCGATACCAATCGGCTAACCAAACCATGTATTCAATACCATTTTTTACAGTATTGGCTTGCAATTCATTTTTAATAACATAGCTCGCAAAAATATTTCCTGTAGTACTGTCTTCCCAGCCTGGGCAAACAATTGGCAAGTTTTTTTCTGCAGCTGCAATGATCCAACTGTTTTTAGGATCAATTTCGTAGTACTGCTCTAAATCGCCCGATAAAATAGTTTTGTATAAAAACTCATGCGGAAAAAAACGTTCGCCTTTTGCTTCTGCATCTTTCCATTGTTTAACCAAAGGTTTTTGCAAACGTCTAAACGCTTCTTCTTCTGGAATACAGGTGTCGGTTACACGGTTGTAATGGTTTTCTAATAAATCCCATTCGTCTTGTGGTGTAAGGTCTCTATAGTTTGGAACCCTTTTGTAATGGCTATGTGCCACCAAATTCATCACATCTTCTTCTAAGTTGGCTCCGGTACAACTAATGATAGCAATTTTGTCTTGGCGAATCATTTCTGCCAAGCTAATGCCTAATTCAGCCGTACTCATTGCTCCTGCTAAACTAACCAGCATTTTACCGCCGTCTAATAAATGGGTTTCATACCCTTTTGCGGCATCTACTAAAGCGGCTGCGTTAAAATGGCGATAATGGTGTTCTATAAACTGCGAAACGGGACCTTTGCTCATATCCTACTATTTATTTTTAATGATTTAACTGATTTGAGGGGCAAAAGTAATTTTTTTGGTTGGTTAGTGGCTCTTAAATATTCGGCTTTTTTGCGTTACTTGCATAGCATCTATAGAAAAAATTTCTATAGCCTCAATAATAAATAAATATTTCTTTTAATATTATATGGACCAATCCTATTTTAAAGAATACTATCAATTAGAACGCGTAAACTGGTGGTTTACAATAAGGAGGAAAATATTAGCAGAAAGGATAGGTAGTTTATTGAATCACCCTACGCAATTACAATCATTAAATATAGGCGCAGCAACAGGTACTACCTCAGATATGTTAACCGAATTTGGAGCAGTGATGTCTGTTGAGTTTGATGAAACATGTTGTGATTTTACTAAAACTTTTCTTAGTACGCCTATTATTCAAGGCTCAATATTAGAACTACCTTTTGAAAATGAAAGCTACGATTTAGTAACAGCTTTTGATGTAATTGAACATGTAGCAGATGATGTTACCTCTATCGATGAAATGTATAGGGTTTGTAAACCTGGAGGCCATATTGTAATTACAGTGCCTGCATACCAATTTTTATGGGGGCAGCATGATGTGATTAACCAACATTATCGCAGGTATACATTAACACAATTGTTGCAATTGCTAGATACTAAAGATGGAAGCATTATCTATAAAACTTATTTCAATTCAATTCTTTTTTTTCCTATTAGTATTTTTAGACTAGCAGCTAAAGGATGGCGAAAAATAATTGGAAAAAAAGAAAATGGTACGAATTCAGACCATGAAATTTTAGGCACTGATGGTTTTTTCAATAATATATTATCGGGTATTTTTAAAGTTGATTACTATTTGCTAAAATGGGGATTTCGTTTTCCGGCAGGCGTATCTATTCTAGTTTTTTTTAAAAAGAATTAAGCAGTCATGCAGATAAACAAACAAAATATATTGTATAAGAAAATATCTATTGGACCAAAGATAGAAATTAGTTTAAGTCATTTTATTTGGTTCCTTCTAACAATAATTGCGGTTTGTTCTGAAATGGCTAGAGGCCTTGGCAGTATTGATAATTACCTAGTTTTTAAAGGTGTATTTGACCATGTCGTTCAACAAAAATATTTATTTAGTTTTTACCCTTCGGAGTATGCATCTTATAATAATTACGGCCCTGCCTTTTCATTAATCATTGCCCCTTTTGCTCTATTGCCGGTTTATCTAGGATGCTTTTTATGGGCAATCGCCAATGCTGGATGCTTATTCTATGCCATTAAATTACTGCCAATAAATGAAAACCAAAAGATATTAATATATTGGATTAGCTGTATTGAAATGATGACTTCCATTCATAATGT
Source organism: uncultured Bacteroidota bacterium (assembly GCA_903831935.1). Taxonomy (GTDB): domain Bacteria; phylum Bacteroidota; class Bacteroidia; order Chitinophagales; family Chitinophagaceae; genus Sediminibacterium. The sequence continues at coordinate 39,864 of CAIKZP010000031.1, forward strand.
ACAGTTCAATGCTATGTTTACTTCTTTTGTAATTTTTTCATTTGTATTTACACTAAGAGGTAAGGATTGGTTAGCAACACTTTTTATTGCACTAGGAATTCTTACTAAATTATATGGTGTTGGTGCATTAGCTTTTTTCTTTTTTTCAAAAAACAAGAAACAATTTATTGGAACATTTATAATGTGGATGGTTATTATTGTTGTATTGCCAATGCTCTACTCCAGTTATGATTATATAGTTAAGAGTTACGAAGATTGGTACTATCAGATAATTCGTAGAAATGGTCAGAATATTGAAAATTCTAAGAATGCTGGAATGCAAGACATTTCTGTGCCAGGCATGATTAGACGAATATTCAATTACTATGGAAATATTGATTTTAAAATAATAGCACTTGCTGGTATTGCATTTATTGTGCCGCTATTTAAAAAGCATAACCTTAGTTCCATTAAATTTCAATTGCATTACTTAGCAATCGTGCTGATAGCGGTGGTAATATTTAGTTCTGCGGCCGAAAGCCCAACTTTTGTAATTGCCGTTACCGGAGCCGCTATTTGGTTTGTTTTACAGACTACCCCTGTTGCTACTAGCGTAAAAATAATGCTAGCACTCCTGTTTTTATTAACCATATTATCGCCAACTGATATCGTTCCAAAATACATACGAGATCATTATATACTAGCATATTCACTGAAAGCATTACCTTGTTTTTTTATTTGGTGTTGGCTAACAGTTAGTGCATGGACAAATGATTTTAGAAACTACAACCATAATGAGTAAAACAGTAGCTTTTATTATTCCTGCCTGTAATGAGCAAGAAAATATATCAATACTAATTCACAAACTAAATGAAGTGATGGAGCCAACGGGCTATGCCTATACCCTTACTTTTATTGATGATGGCAGTACCGATCAAACGCTTAATGTTCTCAAAGCACAAAACGCTATTCAACCCAATATTTTTTATATTAGTTTTTCCAGAAATTTTGGGCACCAAAATGCATTAAAAGCAGGTTTAGATTCGGTTAATGGCGATTGTGTCATTATGATGGATGCAGACCTTCAACATCCTCCAGAGTTGGTTCCTGTATTGCTTCAGAAATGGGATGAAGGATTTGATTTAGTTTATACTATCAGAAAAGAAGACGCTAAAATACCTTTGATTAAACGTAAAACTTCTAAACTTTTTTATGAAATAATTAATAATTTATCTGATATAGAATTAGAAGAAGGTGCAGCAGATTTCAGATTAATGGATAGAAAAGTAGTTGACGCTTTTAAGCAAATTAAAGAGAGTGATCTTTTTTTAAGGGGTTTAGTAAAATGGATGGGGTTCAGCCAAACTGGTATTGAATACTATCCAGCTAAAAGAAACAGCGGCGAATCAAAATATACTATCAAAAAAATGGTGCGTTTTGCACTACAAGGCATTACATCCTTTAGTACAAAGCCGCTTTATATGGCCTCCTATTTAGGCTTTATATTTTCATTGTTTGCTGTTTTGTACATGACTTATATAGTTTATAGTTATTACACAGGTCAAACCGTATCTGGTTGGGCTTCTGTAATTGCAACAATTACTTTTTTTGGTGGGCTACAACTAATGATCCTTGGAATTATTGGATTATACCTAGGCAAGCTTTTTGTACAAAGTAAAAACAGGCCTAATTATATTATTAAAGAAACAAATTTGCCTGGATGAACCCAAAAGTATTGTTGAGTTTTGATGTAGAGGAATTTGATATGCCTTTGGAATACCAATTTCCTATCAGCCCAAGCCAACAAATGCAATTGGGAAAAGAAGGGTTAGATGTTATCACACAATTGCTTCAAGAACAAAACATTCCCACTACTTTATTTACCACCGCCAATTTTGCACAACATTTTCCCGATGCTATTCGTGGATTAGCAAACCAACACGAAATTGCTTCACATACCTTGTTTCATTCTGCATTTGAAAATGAACATTTGTTGCAATCAAAACAAATATTAGAATCCATTAGCCAACAAACTGTAAAAGGTTTACGGATGCCACGCATGCGTAAGGTTGAGATGCAAGCTGTAAAAGATGCTGGTTATCAATACGATTCTTCTATTAATCCAACTTGGATACCAGGCCGATACAATAATTTACATTTACCCAGAACCATTTATACCGAACAAACTGTTACTAGAATTCCCGCATCTGTTTCCGCAAATTTGCGCATACCTTTGTTCTGGTTGAGTTTTAAGAACCTACCGTATGCATTATTTAAAAAATTAACCATTCAAGCATTGGAAAAAGATGGCTATGTATGCCTCTATTTTCATCCTTGGGAATTTATAAATATCAATGATTATGGATTGCCGGGTTTTACAAAAAAACTTTGTGGAACCCCACTACTCAACAGGCTCAATCAGTTAATTAATGACCTAAAAAAAAGTGGTTATGCATTTAGCACCATCGCTGATTTTTTGGAAGAAAAAAAATAGCTGATTGTTGTAGACAAACTTAAAATTAGCACCATGCAAAAGACAACTAATTTCTCGGAATGGATGATTGGATTTATTATTTTAATTCCTTTCTTTTATTTGGCAAGCATTTACAATAGTTTACCAGAGATAGTGCCTATTCATTTTGATTTACACGGAACACCAAATGGATTTGGCGAAAGGTCTACCCTAATTCTAACTACTAGTTTACTAGGATTAGTTGCTGCAGGTTGTTATTTGCTGATTAAAAATTTACCGAAAATTGATCCGAAAAAAACTGCTGGTCAATCGCCAGAATTATATAAAAAATTAGCTTGGGCACTCGTTATATTTATGAGTGCACTAAACTTAATTATTGTATTTTCTGCTGCTAATAAATCTGTTAATATTACCAAACTCATGCTACCCATGATTGGTATATTGTTTTCATTTTTAGGATATTATATGCGCGATATGAAGCCTAGTTATTTTGTGGGCATTCGCACACCTTGGACATTGGAGAACGATGATAACTGGCGCGAAACGCACATACTTGCTAGTAAAATTTGGGTGCCAAGTGGTGTAATTGTAACAGTTGCAACATTAGTACTACCTGAAACTATTGCATTCATCTGTTTTATAACAACAATTGTAATTATTAGTATTATTCCAATTGGATATTCTTATTTGTATTTTAAAAAACACCAACAATAATTTTTATGCAAAAAATATTCGTACTATTTGTGGGTTTAATGATGGTTCAATTTACCAATGCGCAAAGCATTGTTGGTGTATGGCAAGGCCTTATTCCAGTAGGAAAAAATAGCATTCGTTTTGTAATGCATGTTACCAATAACAACAACGAATACCAAACAGTATTTGATAGTCCAGACCAAAAAGGATTTGGCATTAAAGGAGGAAAAACCAGTTTTATAGCCGATAGTATTTTGGCCGATATTAAAATCATGAACGCTTTTTACCGAGGTAAATGGGATGGCAAAGACAGCATTGTAGGAAAGTTTGAGCAAGGTGCTTTTAAAACTTTGCTTAACATGAAACGATTAACTGCCGATGAAATTCCAGAACCACCTGCACCAATCGTTCGAACACAAACGCCCAAACAACCTTTTGGATATGCTTCTGAAGATGTAGAATACGATAATGCCGATAAATCGGTGCACTATGGCGCAACACTTACTAAACCAACTCAGGGAAAAGATTTTCCAACCGTAATAATCATTTCTGGTAGTGGTACACAAGACCGCGACGGAGATATGTTTCAACATAAAACCTATGCAGTATTAGCCGACCTTTTAACCAAACAAGGTATTGCTGTTTTGCGCGTAGATGACCGTGGCATTGGCAAAAGTACTTTAGGCCCAAAACCATTAGAGTTAACCTCTGTGGAATTTGCAGGAGATGTTAATACTAGCATACAGTATTTATTAAGTAGAAATGATATCAATAAAAATAAAATTGGCTTAGTAGGTCATAGTGAAGGCGGAATGATTGCTCCAATGGTGGCTGTAAAGAATAAACAAGTAGCGTTTATTGTGCTTTTAGCAGGGCCAGGACAAACAGGACAAGAAATTTGGAATTTTCAAATGCAACGCTCTTTAGAAAAAGGAAATTTATCAATCGATCAAAAGAAATTAGCCGATGCAGCCATTAATAATATCAATGCAGCATTTGCAAAATCAACCGATTTAAAAATAGTGCAAGACAGTATGCGTGCTGCATTTGCAGTTTGGAAGAAAAATGTAAGCGACAGTGTAGAACAATCTTTATTCATGCAAAGGCCCGTTCCTACATTTTTAAAATTGGCACAACAATACCAGTCTGGACTTTACTGGTTGAATTATTTTTTAAACTACCATCCTGCCGAAAATTTACAAAAACTAACCATACCTGTTTTAGCACTCAATGGTTCATTCGACATACAAGTGTCTAGCAAAGACAATTTACCTGCTATTGAAGCAGCCTTAAAAAAAGGACAAAACAAAAATTATCAGGTAATAGAAATGCCTAAAATGAATCACTTATTTCAAAGCTGTATTGCTAAAGAAATTTCTTACGAATCTATAGAAGAAAGTTTTTCACCAATTGCTGCAAATACAATTGGTAATTGGATTTTGCAAAAAGCAATAAAAAATTAATTATGAACGATTCATCAAATCAAGTAGGCCTAGGCACAACATATATACATGCAGGTTCTGAACCAGATCCTTCTACTGGCGCCATCATGACGCCAATTTATCAAACATCTACATTTGTTCAAGAAGCCCCTGGAGTAAACAAAGGATTTGAATACGCGCGTAGCCAAAACCCTACCCGAAAAGCATTAGAAGAAGCGTATGCGCAAATTGAACATGGCAAGTTTGGACTGGCATTTAGTAGTGGTGTTGCTGCAACAGATGCGGTGATTAAATTATTATCACCCGGCGACCAAGTGATTGCAGCGAGTGATATGTATGGAGGCACTTATAGATTGTTTACCAAAATATTTGCCAAATATGGTATTGTATTTACGTATGTTGATACCACCGATATTACAAATATTCAAAACGCCATTACACCAAACACAAAACTCATTTGGATTGAAACACCTACCAATCCATTAATGAATATTACAGATATTGCTGCAGTAGCAGTTATTGCAAAAGCAAGTGGCGCACTGCTTTGTGTAGACAACACCTTTGCTTCGCCTTATTTACAAAATCCATTAACTCTTGGCGCCGATATAGTCATGCACTCAGCTACTAAATACTTGGGTGGACATAGCGATTTAATTCAAGGATGTTTGATGATGAATGATGCCAAATTAAGAGAAGAATTATTCTTCATTCAAAAATCATGCGGCGCTGTTCCAGGTCCGATGGATTGTTTTTTAGTATTGCGTGGCATTAAAACCTTGCACGTGCGTATGCAACGTCACTGCGAAAATGGCGAAAAGATTGCACATTTTTTACGCAACCATCCAAAGGTTGAAAGGGTTTACTGGTGTGGGTTTGAAGACCATCACAATTATGCCATTGCTAAAAAACAAATGCGCGGATTTGGGGGAATGATGAGTTTTACGTTGAAAGACGATAGCATTGAAAATGCAACACGTGTTTTATCTAGTACAAAATTATTTTCATTGGCCGAAAGTTTAGGAGGTGTAGAATCGTTGATTAATCATCCAGCATCAATGACGCATGCTTCTATTCCAAGAGCAGAAAGAATTAAAAATGGTTTATCCGATTCTTTAATTCGTTTAAGTGTGGGCATTGAAGATGTGGCAGATTTAATAGCCGATTTGAATCAAGCAATTGGGTAAACAAACTGATATAAAAACAGCTGATGCAAAATAATAACCAGCAAAAGCTAATTAGTTTTTTTGAACAGAAAGTAGCCAAATACAATCAGCCGTCTTTTATTGCGGCTGACCCTGTTTGCATTCCACATTTATTTAGCGTAAAACAAGACATTGAAATTGCCGGTTTTTTTTCCGCTGTATTTGCTTGGGGCGGACGCACTACTATCATCAACAAATCGAAAGAATTAATGCAGTTGATGGATATGGCGCCATATGATTTTTGTTTGAATCACCAAGAATCGGACCTTAAAAAAATGCTGCATTTTAAGCACCGTACTTTTAATACCACCGACCTTTTATATTTTATTGCATTCTTACAATTCCATTATCAAAACAACAAAAGCTTAGAGAGCGCTTTTTTTCCAAAACAAGTATTGCAAGAAAGTTCCATTGAAATTGTAGCAACAGCCCTAAGTTATTTTCATAACTACTTTTTTTCTTTAGAAGACGCTCCAAACAGAACTAGAAAACATATTGCAACGCCTTATAAAAATTCTAGTTGCAAACGCTTAAATATGTATTTACGTTGGATGGTGCGCAAAGATAAAAATGGAGTTGATTTTGGTATTTGGAAAAAAATTACACCCGCGCAACTCATTTGCCCCATTGATGTACATGTTGCTCGTGTAGCTAAACGCTTTCAATTGCTCGACCGCAAACAAGTAGACTGGTCGGCAGCTGTTGAACTAACACAATACTTGCGTAACTTAGATCCAATAGATCCTGTAAAATACGATTTTGCCTTATTTGGTTTGGGCGTAATGGAAAAATACACATAAACTACAAACACCATGAGCAATTCCACCGAACTACAAACCATAGAAAAATTAAACCTCAACGAGTTGATTGCACATATCAACCATTTAATTGCCAATGATTTTTCTAAATTGGTTTACTTATTGTATGCAGTGGATGTGTCTGAAAAAAAATTGAAAACCCTATTGGCAGAGCATCCTAATGAAGACGCAGGAAAAATAATAGCACACTTAATTCTTGAAAGACAAGAACAAAAAAGAAAATCACGCGAGCAATTTAAACAAGCCGAAGAAAATATTCCAGACGATGAAAAATGGTAACTTTAATTTTTCATAAACCACTTATACATGTTCCTAGATTTCAAACAACTTAGCGCATCTGAAAAACAATCCTGGTTAAATAGTGCCATTGGCCCTAGACCTATTTGTTTTGCTAGTACCATGGATGCCAATGGTCAAGTAAATCTGGCACCGTTTAGTTATTTTAATTTATTCTCTAGCAATCCGCCAATAGTTATTTTTTCTCCCTTAAAATCTGCCAACCAAAACCCTTTAAAACATACCCTACAAAACGTAATTGAACACCCAGAATGTGTGATTAATTTGGTTGACTATTCAATGGTTGCGCAAATGAGTTTAAGTAGTTGTGCGTATCCAAAAGCGATTGATGAATTTACAAAATCTGGATTTACAAAAGCAGCGGCCACAATGGTGCAACCCCCATTAGTGAAAGAAGCAAAAATTCAATTGGAATGTAAGGTGATTGAAATAAAAAGTTTGGGCGATGGGCCAGGCGCAGGCCAATTAGTTATTGCAGAAGTATTGTGTATGCATGTAGCAGAAAGCATTTTAGGAAATGATAAAAAAATCAATCCAGCACAATTAAACTTGGTGGCGCGCTTGGGTGGCGATTGGTATTGCAAAGTAGATGCGTTTAATTTATTTGAAATAAACAAACCAAACAAACAACTCGGTATGGGGATCGATCAATTACCAGAAGGCATACGCAATAGCCAAATTTTAACAGGCAACCACTTAGGCTTGTTAGCCAATTACCACGAACTGCCTGCAGTTGACCCTGCATTTAATGACGAGCGATTAAAAAATATTATCCAATACTATGGCATTAGCCCTACAGAAATGGAAAGAGAATTGCACCTATACGCAGCTGAATTATTAAATGACAATCGTATAGAAACTGCTTGGCAAATTTTAATTTCGTTAGAAAACGTATAAAGCATTCTACAAATCACCCAATTGAGGGCGCATTACAATATCTTCTACCACAGCTTGTGGCGATAATTGTGATGCTGCAAATACCATTTTAGCAATATCTGCTGCTTCCATAATTCGTTTAGGATCTATTTCAAAACCATCCCAACTTGCACTTAGTGTTGCGCCTGGAGAGACCGCTGTTACTTTAATACCGTGTGGTTTTAATTCTTCACGCAAGTTTTTACTGAATCCTAATAATGCAAATTTTGTTATACTATAAGATCCACCATTGGCATAGGCATTCAAAGAAGCAATAGAACAGATATTAAAAATATGCCCAGTTTTTGCAGCAATCATTGTTGGCAACACTGCGCGTGTTAAGTGATAAGCACTATAGACATTCACCGCCATTAAATCTTCTAAAATGCCATCGGCTTCATTATGAATACTGCCTGGAACAAATTGTCCTGCATTATTAATCAAAATATCGGGTGCACCAAATTGTAAACACCAATTGCCAAATTCAATGGCTGCTGTTTTATTGGAAAGGTCTGCAGCTTTTGCTTTAACAGCTGCTTGCGGATACTCGGTTATTAATTCTGCTACCAAAGCATATAAATCCATTTCATTTCTACTACACACCAATAATTGGTGTCCTGCTGCAGCAAATTGTTGGGCAATGGCTTTTCCCATTCCTTTTGTAGCACCTGTAATAATTACATTCATAACGCAACTAGTTTGAAATGCAAAGGTCGAACATTTTGGCCAATCATATAAGTTCGTATTTTGCAGCCATGCAATACCGTCATTTATTTTTCGACCTCGACCATACACTTTGGGATTTTGAAACCAATTCCAAGGAAACTTTGAATGATTTATTCCATAACAACCTACTTATTAATAGAGGCATAACGGATTTTGAAAGTTTTTTTGCCCATTACACCCACCACAATCATCGACTTTGGGATCGATACACCAAAGGCTTTATTAAGCAAGACGAACTGCGCTGGAAACGGATGTGGCTGGCTTTATTAGAATTTAAAATAGCCGACGAACCTTTGGCAAAAAAATTATCAGTTGAGTTTTTAAATATCCTTCCAAGTAAAAAAAGACTCTTTCCTTATACGATTGAAATTTTGAACTACTTACAAAATAAAAACTACGTACTGCACTTAGTTACCAATGGTTTTGAATCGGTGCAACACAATAAACTTCGCGAGAGTAATTTAACAAGTTATTTCAATCAGGTAATTACTTCAGAAGCGAGCAATAGCCTAAAGCCTCATAAAGAAATATTCGATTACGCACTACTTAAAGCAGGCGCAAGTTTATCGGAAAGCATTATGATTGGAGATAACCAAGCAGCAGATATACAAGGTGGCATTAACGCAGGAATGGACACGATTTTTGTGAACCATTTAAAAATTATTCCTACTGTAAAAGCAACTTATACTATTGAGCACCTAAAAGAATTGGAAGGCATTTTTTAAATTACCAAGTAGCCAATACTGTTACACCGCCTTTTACCACTTGGTTTAAAGCTACTTCTACTTTTGCAGTAATTGGTAATAGTAAGTCAACACGGCTACCAAATTTAATAAACCCGTATTCTTCGGTTTGTTTTACTTGTTGGCCAACCTTAGTATAATTACAAATGCGTTTGGCTAGTGCGCCAGCAATTTGTTTGTAGAGTATTTCTCCGTGTGGATTTTTTACCACCACGCTCCAACGTTCGTTTTCGGTAGATGATTTTGGGTGCCATGCAACCAAGTATTTTCCTTTATGGTATTGGTTATATACAATTTCTCCGTCTACAGGATTTCTATTCACGTGCACATTTGCAGGGCTCATAAAAACACTCAATTGAATACGTTTGTCCTTGAAATACTCACTATCAATCACTTCTTCAATAACCACTACTTTTCCATCTGCAGGACAAATAATTTGGTTGGCATTAATGGTATGTACCCTACTAGGTATTCTAAAAAATGATACTAAAAATAAAAAGATACCTAGTGTTACAAAAAATACCACCAATGCACAGATAGGCATAGACTCGCTTAAAAAAGAAAATGAGGCTAGGTTAATAAGCCCAAAAATAAGTGCTGCAATACCAATTGTTTGGTATCCTTCTCTGTGAATAGTCATTTGAAAATAATTAGGTTGCAAATGTAATAGATGTTAAATACTTACAATCAATACTTGTTAATTATAAAAACAAATAAACAAAAATCCAAACAAAGGGCGTTGCTACTAATAATGAATCGAATCGGTCTAAAAACCCTCCATGACCAGGCATCATTTGTCCGCTATCTTTCACACCAGCCATTCGTTTGAGTTTACTTTCGAACAAATCGCCTACAGTTCCTATAATAGAACTCAATGCTGCCACAAAAATCAAGGGTTTAAAAGGCAATCCAAACCAAAAATTACCACCATATCCAACAATTAAAACCGATAACACAACCCCAGTTACGGTGCCTTCCCAGGTTTTTTTGGGAGATACTTTTGATAACGGTGTTTTGCCAAAAATAGTACCTGCTAAATAGGCCATGGTATCATTAATCCATATAGATACAATTAAAACCACGGGCAATATCCAACCAATTGACGGGTTAAATCCTTCCAATGCACGACCACGTAAAGCCAGCATTAAAGACCAACTCAAAGAAATATATAGTAAGCCCCCTAATAGAAATAAAATAGCATTGGCGCTAAGTTTTTTTCTAATCACCCATCCACCAATTACTAAAAATGGTAAGGCAAGTGCTATAAACCAACCGCCTAATTGTTGCAAAGAAATAGGTAAAAACGAAAGCGGATAAGTTTGTGGATCCAATAGCCAAAGCATGCCTCCAAAACCAACAAGCATTGTAGTAATTCGAATAAATGCTGGCACTTGTACAAATTTTTCATGAATCGATTCCACCAATCGATTGTATTCGAACCAGCAGCCAAAATGAATAACAGTAAATAACAATAAAAAACTCCATTGATTCCAAACCAATGCACCCACCATAATGCAGCCAAACACAATTGCACTAAGGGTTCTAGTTTTAAACGTTGCTAGGTTAAAAGCCATACTATTTATTTTATTGGTGGAAGAAAATTACTTGAAGTAACCACTAATCTATTGCTACACTATTTGCGGTATGCAATATGGTTGTTTCTTTTTTTAAAGCCTGCAATAAATATACTACTGCAAAAATAGCCAATAATCCCCACCATATTGGCATGTTTTCGTCCATGGTTTTTTCAATATTTTTTCCGCGGATAGATGCTAGATAAAGTTGTGTTACAATCATGCCATTATAAAAAAAATGCATCAAAATATTTAGCCAAATATTTCTTCCAAAATAAAAAACATAGCCCAATACCATTCCCAAACCAACTCTTGGTAAAAATCCAAAAAACGAAAAATGAATTGCGCTAAATAGTATACTAGTAATTAAAATACCCAGAAAAACATTTTTGGCCCATCCCACAAAAATCTGCTGAAACCCGCCCCTGAAAAGCACTTCCTCAAATAAGGCAGGGCAAAAAGCCATCACTAATAAGGCAATTAAATAGTCGGTAAAAGAATGCATGGCTGCCATAGACAACATGGTTTCTTTGTACAAATTTTCCATTTCTCTTGCCTTAATTAACCATTTAGCAGGCAGCCATATAGACTCGTTTAATTCACCGAGTGCGCCACTTAATAATAAACCAGTAAACGCCAATAACACCACCAATAATACTTGCTTGAGTGCTATTTTAGAACGAAACTGCAAATGCTGAAAAGGATGATTATTTAAAATTTTGGCCAAAACAATGGCTGGAATACAAAAAACTATCAAGGAAGCAAGTGAATTCAATAATTGCGCAATCCGCATATAGCCAGGCTTAGTAAGCAATGCGGGCACCTGTTTCATGGGTACGTGCATCAAGTTTGCACCAAGACCTAATATCAATAAATTTCCTACAATCATGCCTATTCCTAGTAAAGACAATAGTAGGGCAAACTGCATGGGAAATGATAGTTGTGTTTTCTGTTGCATCAATTCTAAAATATAGGATGTAAATTTGCCTTTTTTATAGCATTTAGCTGCAAGTTAATGGATAAAGCGTAGCCTTTGCCAACCGCGGCCGAACAAAACAGGAAGTATCAATAGTATGGTTACAATAGGCAATATCGTGTTACCCGATTTCCCCTTATTACTCGCGCCAATGGAAGATGTGAGTGACCCACCCTTTCGAGCAGTTTGCAAAGACAATGGTGCCGACCTTATGTATACCGAATTTATTAGTAGCGAAGGGCTTATTCGAGATGCCATGAAAAGCCGTCAAAAGCTAGATATTTTCGATTATGAAAGACCTATTGGCATTCAAATATTTGGGGGAGATGAAGATGCTATGGCACTCAGCGCCCGTATTGTAGACACTGTAAACCCCGATTTATTAGACATTAATTTTGGTTGTCCAGTAAAAAAAGTAGTGAGTAAAGGCGCAGGTGCAGGTGTATTAAAAGACCTAGACCTAATGGTTCGATTAACCGAAGCAGTCGTACGAAGCACCAAATTACCTGTAACGGTTAAAACCCGTTTGGGCTGGGATGATAGTAGTTTAAATATTGAAGAAGTAGCCGAAAGACTACAAGATGCAGGCATTAAAGCCTTGGCCATTCACGGAAGAACTCGCGCCCAATTATACAAAGGTCATTCAGATTGGTCCTTGATTGCCAAAGTAAAAAACAACCCCCGGATTAATATACCCATTTTTGGAAATGGCGATATTAACTCCCCACAAAAAGCGGCGCAGTACAAAGAAAGATACGGCGTTGATGGAATTATGATAGGCAGAGCCGCTATTGGTTACCCTTGGATATTTAGAGAGATTAAACACTATGCAAAAACGGGTGAATTAATGGCACCCCCAACACTAGAAGAAAGAATTATTGTTTGCAAAAAACATTTGCACAAATCTTTTGAATGGAAAGGACCAATTGCTGGCATTAATGAAATGCGTAGGCACTATACCAATTACCTAAAAGGCCTACCCAATATAAAAGAATTCAGAAGTAAATTAGTTACGCTTACAACTGTTGAAGAAATTGAAGCGGTATTAGATGAATTATACAAATACTACCAAGGCTATACATTTGAAAGATCAACCATTGAGTTAATCAATTATCACGAAAAATGTCCTGTTTAATTTTTTGCTGCAACACTAGCTGTTTCAATAGCAGCAATCACTTGTGTATCTAAAGGCGAAATTGTTTGCGGAAAAAAATGTGTTAGTACCCCATTTTCATTCACCAAATATTTACAAAAATTCCAAACAGGCGCTTGGTTGCACCAACCATTTTTTGAATTATTCGATAACCAATCAAAAATTTGATTTTGTTCAGCGCCTTTTATTACAACTGATTTTTTAGCCAAGAAAAAACTAACACCATAATTTATTTTACAAAATTCAGCAATAGCGGAGTCGCCTTTTTTTTCTTGCCCTTTAAAATCATTTGCAGGAAATCCAATAATAATTAAATCATTTAAATACTGTTGGTGCAATTTTTCTAACTCGGCATATTGACCTGTAAAACCACAATCACTTGCGGTGTTCACCAATAATATTTTTTTTCCTTTGAATTGGTTTAAAACTATTTCAGTGCCATTATTCAGCGTAATTTTTTGAGCAAAAAAATCAACTAGCGGCAATTTATTGTCTGTATTTGTTTGTATAGATTTTTGCGCGCCAAACATTTTTCCTGGTAACATAATTACTGGATACATGGCTTTTAAAATAGACTGTCTATAACTCATATCTTTCTTTTTTAATAATAAACTCCCTCCACCAAAAATGAGTAAGCCAATGATAATAGTTTTCATAATTTTTTTTGTCATTGTATTAGCGAATTAACCATTTAAACAACCAAAGTTTTCCTTTAAATGGCGGATATTTCATTGCAGGATCAAACCAAGTAGGCGTTTTCATCACTGCTTTTTTATGACTGAAAGTATCCATAGAATATTTGCCATGATAAGCACCTGTACCACTAAACCCTCTTCCGCCAAAAGGCAAGCTATGATTGGTTAAATGCCAACTTGCATTGTTTACACAAGCCCCGCCAGAAGGCACTGCTTGCAACCATTCGTTTTCTTTTTCAACGCTTTGGGTAAATACATAAAAGGCCAAAGGATTGGGATGTTTTGCAATAATCGCTTTCGCTTCGTCCATCGTATTAAAACTAATAATTGGCAAGATGGGTCCAAAAATTTCGTCCTGCATAATGCTAGCGTTGTCTACTAAATTATCTATCAAACAAGGTTCAATAAATAATTTTTCGCGATCGGTTCTGCCGCCATATAAAATGCGTCCTTGATTTTGGTAAGCAACTAGTCTGTCAAATTGTTTGTGGTTGATAATCTTCCCAAAATTTTCACTGTCTTCTGCACGATCACCAAAAAATTGTTGAATGCTTTTACGCATGGCATTAACTAAAGCATCTTTTACAGATGCATGCACCAATACATAATCAGGCGCCACACACATTTGGCCTGCATTAGAAAACTTAGTCATCATAATACGTTTGGCACTCACTTCAATATTAGCATCTGCTTCAACCACGCAAGGACTCTTGCCGCCAAGCTCTAAAGTAACTGGCACCAATTTTTCGGCTGCCATTTTGTAAATAATTTTTCCAACCATGGTACTACCTGTGTAAAAAACATGGTCGAACCTAGTTTGCTCCATCATTTCAGGAATCACTTTTGCGCCATCTCCTGGCACATATAAAACATATTCTGCGGGAAAAATAGCTGTAATCATTTTTTGCATCAAGGCCTCGGTGGCTGGCGCAAATTCACTAGGTTTTAATACCACACAATTCCCTGCAGCAATTGCACCAATCAATGGTGTAATTAATAATTGAAAAGGATAATTCCAAGGACCAATAATTAATACCAAACCCAAGGGCTCGCGAAAAATACGACTGCTCGATGGCATGTTTAATAAATTGGTTGATACCGATGTTGGTTCCATCCAATGTTTTAAATTAGCCAATGCATCATTAAGTTCGGCCATGGTAAAACCATTTTCAGTAGCCCAACATTCTTCCTTACTTTTTTTAAGGTCTGAAAATAGTGCCGTATAAATTTCTTCCTCGTAATCTATTATTGCTTGTTTTAAAGCCAATAATTGTTTTTTTCTAAACGCGTAAGATTGTGTTGCACCAGACTCGTGAAAGCGGCGCATAGCAGAAAGTTGTTGCTCTAAATTAGCTGACATATAAAAAAATTAAGAAGTAATCATTTTAAAAACAAAACAAGTTAGTCTTTGTTGACTACTTGGTAAAATACCCACTAAAATTTTAGTTGTTTTTTGGTTGTTAATGGCTAAAAAAAGAAATAGTAATTTTTAATGTAAATAATCACCAAATATGTCACAAAAATTATAAATTCATTCCTCAATTGAAAGCCTACAAACCTTCAATTGAACACTTAATTGTGTTATTCCAATGATTATCAGCTAGCAAAATGTAAAAAAGACATTTAAAAATGAAAAAAAACGAAACACCCAACAACAACCGCCGCGGATTTATTCGCAATAGTGCACTAGCATTAGCAGGATTTACCATTGTGCCTCGTCACGTTTTAGGCAGAGGATTTATTGCACCTAGCGATAAATTACAAGTTGCCGGAATTGGTGCAGGTGGAAAAGGAGAATCTGATCTTTGGAATTTTTACCAAAGTGGCAAAGCAGATATTGCTTTTTTGTGCGATGTAGATGAGCGCCAAACCGCCAAAAGCCGTAGCCGTTATCCTAATGCAAAAATTTACAAAGACTATCGCGAAATGTTAGATAAAGAGCACAAACATATTGATGCTTGTTCTGTATCTACACCAGACCATATGCACGCTGTAATGGCCATGGCTGCTATGCAACTTAAAAAACACGTGTACGTTCAAAAACCATTAACGCATGATATTTATGAGGCGCGTATGGTAACAAAAGCGGCACATACCAATAAAGTGGTTACACAAATGGGTAACCAAGGATCGTCTGGAGACGGCGTTCGTCAATTAGTAGAGTGGCATAATGCTGGTTTAGTAGGTGATGTACATACCGTTTACTGTTTTACCGACAGACCAGTTTGGCCACAAGGTATTCCTTGGGCTAAAGAAAAGTCTGCTATTCCAAAAGAACTTGATTGGGATCTTTGGCAAGGAACTGCTCCTGCTAAAGATTATGTAGAAGGATTATTGCCATTTAACTGGCGCGGATGGTGGGATTACGGTACCGGCGCATTAGGCGATATGGCTTGTCATATTATGGCTCCTGTATTTGCTGTGCTAGGACTAGGTTATCCTGATTCAGCAGAATGTAGCGTTGCAACACGCTATGTTGCCAACTGGACAAAAGCAGCTTACCCAGAAAGTGGACCTGTTGCCTCTCATATCATTCTTACTTTTAAAGGTAAAGATGGTAAACCAGATGTAAAATTACATTGGATGGATGGCGGTATTCAACCAGAACGTCCAGAAGAATTAGGACCTAACGAAAAAATGGGTGATCGCGACGGAAGTAACGGTGTTATTTTCATTGGATCTAAAGGAAAAATGATGTGTGGAACATACGGAATGTACCCGCAATTATTACCTACCGAAAGAACCAAAACAATCATTGTACCACAAACACTTGCACGTGTTCCAAAAGGAGCAGATGGTCACTATGCTGCATGGGTTGAAGCAGCGATTGCTGGCTATGGTTCCGATAAAGCAAAAAATCTTAGTTCGCATTTTGATATTGCCGGACCACTTACTGAAAGTATCTTGATGGGTAATTTAGCTATTCGTAGTTACGACCTTGAACAGAAAAATGCAAAAGGTGGTATGGATCATCCAGGTCGTTTTATCAAATTACTTTGGGATGGCCCGAACATGAAAATTACCAATTTCGACGATGCCAACCAGTTCGTAAAACGTACATACAGAGACGGCTGGAGCTTAGGCGTATAATTTATTGTTTATCATTTACAAAAGAGACTGCTCGTAAAGAGTCGGTCTCTTTTTTTTTAATGAATTGAATACAGCAGTATTTTTAGCCGTATTTTTATCTTCTTCTGAACCAATTAATGAATTTTGCGCAATAAAATTATTTCTCTCAGCCTTATTAGTCTAGCAGTTTTTAGTTGCTTGTTTACCATGCAAAACTGTCAAACAAAAACAGATACTATTGAAAATATTGCAGCAGGACCGAATGCCATAGTTGGCGACCAACAGTGTAAATCTTGTCATGCCAAGCAATACAATGACTGGATTAAATCAGACCATTTTAAAGCCATTCAAAAACCAACAGATAGTACGGTATTAGGTAATTTTAATAACGCAGGATTTAATGCCGATGGAGTAACATCTCATTTCTATAAAAAGGATAGTACGTTTTATATCAATACCCAAGGAGACGATGGAAAAAACCACGACTATCCTATAAAATACACATTTGGTTTTTATCCATTACAACAATACTTGGTTGAATTTCCAGGAGGCAAATTACAGGCCACGCGTTTAAGCTGGGATAGCAAACAAAATAAATGGTTTCACCAATATCCTTCACAAAAAATTGATGCGCACGATTGGTTGCACTGGACGGGCAATGCACAAAACTGGAATACCATGTGTGCTGTATGTCATAGCACCAATCTTAAAAAGAATTATGATATAGAAAAGGATACTTATAATACTAGCTTCGATGTATTGAATGTAAGTTGCGAAGCCTGTCATGGCCCAGGAAAAAACCATATTGCATACATAGGAACAGCCGATTATCAAAAAGGAAATAAAATTAAAAACTCCTTATTGCAATTGGCAAAAAACAGCAAGCAATTAGACCAAATTAATACTTGTGCTCCATGCCATTCTTTGCAAACTGGCATAGCAGCCGATCAAACAAATAGCGCTGAATTACTCGACAACTATATCCCCCAAATACCTAATACAGAAAGGTTTCATGCCGATGGTCAAGTAAATGACGAAGACTATACTTATGCTTCTTTTTTACAAAGTAAAATGTTTTCGAGAGGAGTGGAATGTAGTAGTTGCCATAACCCACATTCTGGAAAATTAATTTTACCAGGCAATCAAACTTGTATTAGCTGTCATGCAAAAACATATGATTCGCCATCGCACCATTTTCATACTACCAATACTGCAGGAGCTGAATGCAAAAACTGTCATGCTCCAAGTAAAATTTATATGGGTAACGATGTTAGATACGACCATGCATTTCGCGTTCCCCGACCCGACTTATCTGTGCAATACGCTACCCCAAATGCTTGTACCAATTGCCACAAAGAAAAAACAGCTAAATGGGCTGCAGACGCTGTTGTAAAATGGTATGGCCCTAAACGCATTTACCATTTTGCAGAAGACCTTATTCCGGGTAGTCAACTCAATGAAAAAAGCGAAGCGCATTTATTAAAATTATGGGCCGATACTTCGGTGCCAAAAATTATTAAAGCCACTGCTATTAATTATTTGGGAAGTATTCACACAGTAACTAGTTTGAATACCCTACTCGATGCCTTAAAAAATAATGACGCCCAAATTAAGTACGAAGCACTAAGAAGTTTATTGGCATTTAGCAATGAAATTCAAGATAAAAATACGGTTGCTGCTTTACTCAACGACAAAGTAAGAGCCGTGCGTATTGCCGCTGCTGCCCTAGTAAATAGTTTTGGAAAAAATGGCGTACCCGAACAATATTTAAGCGCCTATCAAAATGCAAAAGGCGAACAAGAAAAAAGTTTATTGTATCAAGCAGATTTTGCACATGGCAATATTGCTATTGGCGATTTTTACCAACAAAACGAAAATTTTCCTGCAGCAGAAAAATTCTATTTAAGAGCCATACAAAAAGATAGTCTAGCCAATCTTGCACGATTGCAATTGGCTGTTGCCTATAGTACCCAAGGAAAAAACAATGCAGCACTAGACATTTTAAAAATGGCCATTCATACCGATCCAAAAAATGAAACGGCCTGGTATAATATTGCTTTATTGTATAGCGAACTAAAAGACAACAAACATTCATTAGAGTCTTTTGATAAAGCCTACCAACTCAAATCATTAAACCCAAGTGTGTATTATAATTACGGACTATTGTTGCAACAAAATAGTCAAGCAAAAAAAGCCATTGAAGTTTTATTACAAGGATTCAAAATAAATCCTACCGATGAAAAAATCAATTACGCACTTGCCTATGTATATGTACAAAACAAACAAGCAAGCAAAGCCATGGAATACGCAAGGTTATTAAAAAATAATCAGCCAAACAATCCAGAATACGAAGGACTATTTAAAGTATTAGGACTCTAATTGAAAAGCATTACATGCTAAAATTCTTCAAATAAGTTGCGTCAATTTTAGCGCTATCTATTGGATTTGAGCCAGTGAATGCTTCTTGCTCAACTACATAGTATTTTAATCCGCTATCAGTGCCCGCTTTTAAAATTTTCTTGAAATCTATTACGCCTTTACCTAAATGGCAAGACTCGTGACCATCTTTAATAATTGCTTGGTCTTTAACATGACACAAACGGAATCGGTTAGGATATTTTTTAAAATATGCCAATGGATCTGCACCAGCTGCAACCACCCAATAAATATCCATTTCAAAATCTACTGTGTCTTTATCGGTATTATCCATCATCACGTCTTGTGGAACTAAGCCATTCATGGCTTTGAAAGAATAATCGTGGTTGTGATACGCAAAGCGAATACCATTTGCTTTAGCTATTTTACCACATTTATTAAACTCGTCTGCAAACTTTTTAAATGTATCAATACTTGGCTGCGGACCTTTGTATGGACAAATCAAATACTTCATACCAATGGCTGCGGCTTCTGCTGCTTTGCGTTCAAAATTTTCTTCTATTTTACAATGAGATGAAATAATAGTCATACCCAAATCATCCATGTATTTTTTAAAGTCTTTGTGGTCCATTCCCCAAAAAATACCTTTATCACCTTCAAAACTTTCAATTTGTTTGTAACCAAAAGACGCAATTTTTTTAAGCGTTCCTTTTGGATCTGCTAACATATCTTCTTTAACCGTCCACAATTGCAATCCAAAAGCAGGTAATTTATTAGCAGCGAATAGGCTGTTTCCAGAAAAAGGCAAAGACATTCCTGCTGCTGCAAAAGCACTCATTTTTAAAAAATCACGACGATTATTATGCATACAAACAAATTTTAAAGTTCTTTAAGTAATTAGTTTTCTAACAGTATTTAAACTAGGTAGCCCAAGCTTTGTCTCCTTTGTTGTAAGGAATACAGCCTTCGTATTTTCCAGGAACGGCTACATAACGCAAAGCTTTGGTAGCGCCAATTTCTGAAGTGAAAAAGCCCAATAGGGTTAACTCTTTCATCATTTTAAAATAATGCGTTGGATCAGTTTCTTTTTTTGCTTTTTGATAGGCTTTCGCTTCTTTGTCAAGGGCTACTAAAATTTCGTGTCTTTGTTGTGGCGTACTATTTAAAAAAGTTTTACCCGAAAATTTAGTACTTGCCTCGTCTAATTTTTTAATCCCCTCCATGAAAATAATTTGGTCTTTATTTTCATAGCAGTCTGTAACGTACAAACTCATAAATTCTCCTACTTTAGCATCCTTTGCACCAGGAGTTGCCGTAGCAGGAAGAATGGTTTCGGCCATTTCATTTAAAAAATTAATATGGTCGAGTGTAAACTTGATACTTGATGATCCTTTATCGCTGAGTTTACAGCCAGACATAAATGCTTCTGCGCCTAAAAGTGTTCCGCCCATTAATAAGGCAACACTTGAAATGGCTTCTCTTCTGTTCATTCAATTTATTTTTAAAATAATTTATAATGCTTTTCTGAACGAATTATAAGTTTTGTTTTTTTAATTCTTCCACTGCAAATGCAGCAGCTCTAGCAGTAAATGCCATATACGTTAAAGATGGATTTACACAAGAAGCAGAAGTCATAAAAGCGCCATCTGTAACAAACACATTTGGTGCATCCCAAACTTGGTTATGACTATTCACTACCGATGTTTTAGCATCTTTACCCATACGAGCAGTACCCATTTCGTGAATACCTTTTCCTGGAGTACCATCGCCTTCGCGCGCTTTGATATCTTTTACACCAGCCGCTTCTAACATTTCAACTGCATCTGCAACAATATCCTTGCGCATTTTTAATTCATTGTCTTTTAATTCGCAGTCAATCGACAAAACATGCATGCCAAATTTGTCTTTTTTATTTTTATCGATGGATATTTTATTCTCGTGATAAGGCAACATTTCACCAAATCCACCAAGATTCATCGTCCAGCCACCTGGCTCTGTCATTGCATCTTTAAACTCTGCGCCTATGCTATATTCTGCAATGGCATGACCACCTGTTTGTCTGCTACCACCACCTTGGAATCCAAATCCTCTAACATAATCGCGTTTGTCATTTCCGTAGTTACGATACCTTGGCACATAAATACCATTGGCCCTTCTTCCAAAATAATATTTGTCTTCGTAGCCGTCTACTTTTCCACTAGCGCCATTACCTAAATGGTGATCCATTAAATTATGTCCTAACTCTCCGCTGCTGCTACCCAAACCTTCAGGCCAAACATCGGTTGCAGAGTTCATTAAAATCCAAGACGTATTTAATGTGCCTGCATTTAAGAAAACGATTTTCGATTTGTATTCAATGGTTTGGTTGGTTTCAGAATCCAACACTTCAACACCAGTTGCTCTTTTTTTATCTTTATCGTACAACACTTTTGTAACAATAGAAAAAGGACGTAGCGTTAAATTTCCTGTTTTTTCTGCCGCTGGAAGTGTAGAAGATTGGGTACTAAAATATCCGCCGAACGGACAACCCAACCAACATTTATTTCTAAACTGACAATTAGTTCTTCCTTCGTGTGGAACAGTTAAATTAGCCGTACGACCAATAATCATACTTCTCTCGCCTTTGTAATGGGCTTTAATTCTGGCGGCAACATCTTTCTCCACGCAAGTCATATCCATTGGAGGTAAAAATTGTCCGTCAGGCAAAACAGCCAAGCCATCTTTATTACCACTAATACCCGCAAATTTTTCTACATGGTCGTACCAAGGTGCAATGTCTTTGTAACGAACTGCCCAATCAACGCCATGACCATCTTTTGCATTGGCTTCAAAATCGGTATCACTCCAACGATAACTTTGACGTCCCCAGGTTAATGATTTTCCACCTACATGGTATCCACGAAACCAATAAAATGGTTTTACTTCTGTATAAGGATGTTCTGTATCCTTACACCAAAAGTCGAGGTTCATTTCGTTTAAAGGATAGTCTCTTTTTAAATTCGGATAATCCTTAATCATTTGTTGGGTTCTTTTACCACGGTGTGGAAAATCCCAAGCTTCTTTATTAGCAGATACGTAGTCTTTAATGTGTTCAATATTGCGTCCTCTTTCAAGTAACAATACTTTCAAACCTTTCTCGGTTAATTCTTTTGCAGCCCAGCCACCGCTGATACCAGAACCCACTACAATTGCATCATATGTTTGTTCAGCCATTATTGATAGAATTTTATTTTTTAAATATCACAAATTTGAACTGCCTTGCGTAATGAATCTATTTTATCAACTGCTTTAGGAATGAATTCCTGTGCTACATAGCCTTTATAACCTGTGGCATGAATTGCTTTCATTATTGCAGGATAATATAGTTCTTGTGTTTCGTCAATTTCATTTCTACCAGGTACACCGCCAGTATGGTAATGACCAAAATAAGAATTGTAAGAGCGAATAGTACTTATTACATCTCCCTCATCAATTTGCATGTGATAGATATCGTACAACAATTTAAAATTAGGAGAGCCAATTCTTTTACAAAGTTCCACACCCCATGCAGAACGGTCGCACATATAATCTTTGTGATTGACTTTACTGTTGAGTAATTCCATTACAATGATTACGCCATTTTTTTCGGCTTGTGCCATAATTTGCTTTAAACCTTCAGCACAATTTTGCAAACCAGTTTCGTCGTCCATTCCATTTCTATTACCACTTGCACAAAACAAATTGGTATACCCTGCTTTTGCAACAAGATCAATATGTTCTGTGTAATTACTAATTAGTTTGGCGTGGTACTGTTTGTCGTTCCATCCTTTGGCAAGGCTAATTTCAGCGCCATTGCACATAGTAGAAATTAGGTTGTAATTTTTTAGTGTTGGCCAGTCTTTAGGACCCACCAAATCTATTCCTACCAACCCAATTTCTTTACCAGCAGCACAAAGTTGTTCTAATGGAATATCATTGTAGCACCAACGGCAAGCAGAATGATTAATATTTCCTTTTAATGGCGGATTACTTGGTTTCATATCACTAGAAAAAGATGATAAACTTGCGCCAGCAGCTAATGCCGCAGAGCCTGTAAAAATATTTTTAATAGCAGTTCTTCTGCTTGGTTTGTTTGACATTTTAAATAAATTATTAGATATGAATATTCAATTATGCCGCTTGCGCACTACTATTTTTTTTGCCACGCATATAGAAAAATAAACCAATAAACGCTACAGCCAAAACAATTGGAATGATTAAGGTTACATTGATAATTTCTGGGCCCGCTGCTTTTTTTGCTAAATTCAAATCGTTGGCCACTTCAGGAAGTTTCAATTTTGCATTCACCAACTCATCGTAATATCCGCCCATAAACATGGTGTAAACCGATACGGCAAACATGCCAGCACCGCCCATAAAGTTCAAACCAATAGCACCCGTTTTAGGTAAATTTTCGGCAACAAATCCTAACATGGTTGGCCAGAAATAACATACACCCATTCCAAAAATAATGGCGCCAACAAATAACATATTTCCGCTTGTGTGTCCTAATAAGTATAAACCTACTGCAGCCAATACTGCAGAAATTACCAATACTCCTTGAGGCGAAAATTTATGAACCACTGGCTCAGCAAATGCACGTCCTAGAACCATTACACCCGTTTCAATGGTTAATAATAAAATGGCATTATCAGATACATTTTTTAACAAAACATCAATCCATTGGCCAGTAAATAGTTCAGTAATAGCTGTACCAAACATTAATATAATCATAAATAAAAACAAAGGATTTAAAACAGCTTTATACATTTCTGAAGTAGAAACTCCACTAGCAACCCTTTCTGTAACAGGGAAACTTAGTTTGCTAAACAAATAGCCATATATAATAGTTGGAATAATCATAAGGGCAACTTGAAACTGCCAGCCAATACCTATTTTGTCTAAAAAGAAAACCAACAAAGTTCCAATTACAATTCCACCAGGAAACCATAAATGAAAATGGTTCAGTTTGGTTGTTTTATTGTCGGAATAAATGGTAGCTACTAAAGGATTACAAGCAGCTTCAACAGTACCATTTGCAATTCCAACACAAAGCGTTGAAATAAATAAGCTCCAATATCCACCTGCAAAAATGGTTAATACAATTCCTATCAAATGAAAAGAAAAAGCAACAAGCAATAATTTTTTCATTCCAATAATATCAACAACCATTCCGCCAATAATTACTGCCAAAGGGAAACCCCAAAATGCAGTAGCGGCAATAGTGCCTAATTGACCAGCACTGAGTTGAAACTCAACACCTAGCCTGCCTAAAATGCCGGCTCTAATTCCAAAAGATAAAGAGGTAACTAAAAGTGCCAGACAGCTGGCTACAAATAATTGGCTACGTTGTGGGTTTGTTTGCATGTCGTTAGAGTTTAAAAGAAAAGTTTAGAAGTTAAATGTAATTTTTTATTTTTAAAACTTCGTTGATAAAAATTCGCTGATAATTATTTTTTTTTCGTCAGCTTTATACCAGAATAACAATGGCGTCTTTATGACACCTAAAATAATGAATAAATTTTACTAAAATAATAAAGTAGATAGAGATGAATAGAAAACTAAGAATGGGAATGATTGGTGGAGGCAAAGATGCCTTTATTGGAGCCATTCACCGATTTGCTGCTAATATGGATGGATTGATAGAAGTATCTGCAGGCGCACTCAGTACCAATCCCGAAAATGCCATCGCTTCTGGAAAAATGTTGTTTCTTCCTGCAGATAGAACTTATTTGAATTACGAAGAAATGATTACCAAAGAAGCCGCATTACCTGCCAATGAGCGCATTGATTTTGTAACCATTGTTACCCCAAATTTTGCCCACTTTGCTCCTGCAATGATGGCATTAGACCATGGCTTTCATGTGGTAATAGAAAAACCCATGACTTTTACTTTAGACGAAGCCAAACAATTACAAAAGAAAGTAGAAGAAACAGGTTTGCTTCTTTGCTTAACTCATACTTATGCTGGATACCCTTTGGTAAAACAAGCACGTGCAATGGTTTCTGATGGCGTATTCGGAAAAATTAGAAAAGTATGGGTAGAGTATCCGCAAGGATGGCTAAGCAACTTATCAGAAAAAGAAGGCAATGCACAAGCAGCTTGGAGAACAGATCCTACAAAAAGCGGTAAATGCGGTTGTATGGGTGATATTGGCACACACGCAGCACACCTTGCAGAATATATTACAGGTTTAGAAATTACTCATTTGTGTGCCGATTTAAATATTATGGTACCTGGCAGATTATTAGACGACGATGGTGGCGTTTTATTAAAGTTCAACAACGGTGCAGCAGGTGTTTTAATGGCATCGCAAGTGGCTGCAGGAGAAGAGAATGCATTAAAAATTAGGGTCTACGGCGAAAAAGGCGGTATAGAATGGGCACAACACGAACCCAATACATTATTAGTTAAATGGCTAGATGCTCCTACTCAAATTTTACGTGCCGGAGGAAACTATGGCGACCGCTTAAGTAGTTATGCTATTAAAAACAGTAGAACACCCGGAGGACATCCAGAAGGTTATATAGAAGCCTTCGCAAATATCTATCATAATTTTGCCCAAACATTATCTGCAAAAATCGACGGCACTACACCAACACCAGAAGCATTGGATTTTCCTAATGTTGCCGATGGCGTAAGAGGCATGGCATTTATAGACAATGTTGTAGCATCGGCTCAATCGGACATTAAATGGACTGCATACCAATTATAATTTTACAACCAATTTCTTTTAAATAAATTCTATGACAAACATAAAAGGGCCTGCTATTTTTTTAGCGCAATTTATGGGCGATACCGCACCATTTAATTCTTTAGATACCATTTGTGCATGGGCAAAAAGTTTGGGTTTTGAAGGTGTTCAAATTCCTAGTTGGGACCCTCGTTGCATCGACCTAAAAAAAGCAGCAGAAAGCAAAACTTATGCCGATGAAATTAAAGGTATCGTACAAGCTGCTGGCATGGAAATTACAGAATTGTCTACGCACTTGCAAGGACAACTAGTAGCAGTAAATCCAGCATACGATGCCTTGTTTGATGGATTTGCACCCGAAGAAGTTAGAAACAATCCTACTGCAAGAACTGCATGGGCGGTGCAACAATTAAACTATGCAGCACTAGCCTCTAAAAACCTAGGACTCAATGCTCACGCTACTTTCAGCGGCGCATTACTTTGGCATACAGTTTATCCTTGGCCACAAAGGCCCGCGGGTTTAGTAGAAACAGGATTCACCGAATTAGCCAAAAGATGGTTACCCATTTTAAATACGTTTGACGAAAACGGCGTAGACCTTTGTTATGAAATTCATCCTGGCGAAGATTTGCACGATGGCGTTAGTTACGAAATGTTTTTAGAAAAAGTAAACAACCATCCTCGTGCTAATTTATTATACGATCCATCGCATTTTGTTTTACAGTGTTTAGATTATTTGTCATACATAGATTTTTATCATGAGCGAATTAAAATGTTTCATGTAAAAGATGCTGAGTTTAATCCAACGGGCAAACAAGGTGTGTACGGCGGGTATCAAAGTTGGATTAATCGTGCAGGACGTTTCCGTTCATTAGGAGATGGTCAAGTTGATTTCAAATCTATCTTTAGCAAATTGGCTGGCTATAATTATAAGGGATGGGCCGTAATGGAATGGGAATGTGCCATCAAGCATCCAGAAGCTGGCGCAGCAGAAGGTGCACCATTTATTAAAAACCATATTATACGTGTAACTGAAAAAGCATTTGATGATTTTGTAAGTACTGGATCAAATGAAGAATTTAATCGTAGCATTTTGGGAATTCATTAATAACTTTATTTTTTTTAATATAAAATCTATCTGAATTGAAAAAGTATCTTTTAGCCATCGCTCTAGTAGTATTGATTGGCGCATGTAGCAGCAACAACAGTAATGAAAAAAAAGAAGCAGCATCAGTAAGTCCAGCACCAGTTGCCGACTTGAGTGCTAACCCCGATTACCAAAAAGGCTTGGCATTGATTGCAAAATCAGACTGTTTAACTTGTCATAAAACCGATGCAAAATTAATTGGACCAGCATACAAAGATGTGTCTGCAAAATACGAACATACCGAAGCGAATATTGAATTACTAGCAGGTAAAATATTAAAAGGCGGCGGTGGCGTTTGGAGTCCGGTACCTATGACCCCGCACCCACAATTATCTTTAGAAGACGCTAAACAAATGGTTAAATATATTTTCTTACTCAACAAATAAAAACGATGCAAACATTACTGTATTCCTGTTTACTATCAGCTACCCTTTTGGTAGGAAGTCCTGATAAGAATGTAAAAAAAGAAACTGCAAAACCAAAAGGTTGGATTTCTTTGTTTGATGGAAAAACCACCAAAGGTTGGCATACGTTTGGTAAAACAACAGTTGGAGAATACTGGAAAGTACAAGATGGCGCTTTGTTCTTAGACGCAGCTGCAAAGAAAGAAATGAAAGCACAAGGAGATGGCGATATATTATCTGATGCCATTTTTGGAGATTTTGATTTAAAAGTTGATTGGAAAATTTCACCAAAAGGAAATAGTGGTATTATTTTTTGGGTACAAGACGATGCAGTAAAATATGAGCATGCTTTTCATACAGGACCTGAAGTTCAAGTACTTGATAACGACGGACACAGTGATGGAAAAATCATTAAACACAGAGCTGGAAACTTGTACGATTTAGTAGAAGGAAAAGAAGGTGCTGTAAAACCTGTTGGCGAATGGAATACTTGCGAAATAATTTGCAATAAAGGCAAAATGGAAATTATTTTAAATGGTACTTCAGTTGTAACAACCAATTATGGCGATGACAATTGGAGAGATATGATTTCAAAAAGCAAGTTTAAAAAGATGCCAGATTTTGGTAGAATTTTTAGTGGCAATATTTGTTTACAAGACCATGGCAACGATGTATGGTTTAAAAACATCTTGATAAAAAAATTGTAAGTAAGCTTCCAACAATAGAGAGATTGTCTCATTAATAAAAGTTCTATTATTGATCTGCACTGTTTAGTGATAGATACGTTTGTAGCGCATTTTATTAATGAGGCAGTTTTTTTTTTAGGTAATGCTACTCGCTTCTTAAACTACTATTTCATTCTTTATTTTATTTAACTTGCCGCTATGCAAGAGCACAATGATGAATATTTTATGCAGCAGGCCCTTAATGAGGCACAGAAAGCATTTGATGCAGACGAAGTTCCAGTGGGTGCCGTAGTGGTTATGAACAATAAAATCATTGCACGAGGGCACAACCAAGTTGAATTATTAAACGATGCAACAGCACATGCAGAAATATTAGCACTTACTGCAGCTTTTAATTTTATGGGCGCCAAATATTTGCCAGAAGCAAGCTTGTATGTAACACTTGAGCCTTGTTTAATGTGTGCTGGTGCACTTTATTGGAGTAAAATAGGGCGTGTTGTATATGGCGCCTCCGATGCAAAAAACGGCTACCGCTTTCATACCAAAGAAGCAGGCCCTTTTCATCCCAAAACCATTTTAGAATTTGGTATTTTAGAAGCAGACTGTGCTTTTTTAATTCAAAGTTTTTTTAGGAATAAGCGATAGGGTTGAAATGTTTTCGAGTTCAGAAACAATTAATATACACTTATACTTAAATCCATAATTACCAAGTAAATTTGCTTTCTTAATAATTAAAACTAGTTTTTATGTCATTTACACTTGCACCTTTACCTTATGCACATGAGGCTTTAGAACCCCATATTGATACTACAACCATGCAAATTCACCATGGAAAGCACCACCAAGCTTATGTAGACAATTTAAACAAAGCAATTGCTGGTACTCCAAACGAAGGCAAATCTTTGGCAGAAATAGTAGCTGTTGCAGGTAGCATTAGCCCAGCTGTTCGTAACAATGGCGGTGGTCATTGGAACCATACTTTCTTTTGGGAAAGTTTAGCTCCTAATGCTGGCGGAAATCCAACAGGTGCTTTGGCTGATGCCATCACTGCCGCTTTTGGTTCATTTGATGCTTTTAAAGAAAAATTTGCAACAGCAGGTATGACTCGTTTTGGAAGCGGTTGGGCTTGGTTGATTGTAAAAGATGGCAAACTAGAAGTTAGTTCAACACCTAATCAAGACAATCCTTTAATGGATATTGCAGAAACAAAAGGTCATCCAATTTTGGGTGCCGATGTTTGGGAACATGCTTACTATTTAAAATACCAAAATCGTCGTGCAGACTATCTTGCGGCTTTTTGGCATGTAGTAAATTGGAGCAAAGTTGCCGAGCGTTTTGCAGCAGCTGTTTAGTTTTCAATAAAATAATTTAGTTTTAATCCCGAGTAAAGAAATTGCTCGGGATTATTTTTTAAACCAACTATTATGCAAAAGACACTTGTTGCTTTATTGATGCTTACTTTGTTTACTGCTTGCGGCGGAACTAGCAAACGAATTGTTGTAATGAGTAAAGGCACTGCTACTTTTAACGAAGCTGCAAAAACCATTACTGCTAAAGACGGTACAGGTCATGAACAAAAAACAATTAGTTTTAGTGATGCAGTAGTAGATTTAAAATTAATTGCACCTGCAGGCGAAGCGCAAATTTCCTTAAAGGACAATGGCCTCTATATTTTAAACGTAAAGAATGATACCATAGTTGGTAGTTACCAAAAATATACCACTCAAAGCGATGCCCATAATTTAGTAACGCAAGAAGATTTAAAACACAAGATTGATTCTTTGCAACAATTAATTATTGGCAAAAATGCAAGTGCTGCCAATAGAAACTTTTTTATCCTTCCCAACCAAGTAGTTAAAATATCCAACAATTTAGAGTCTACTGTGGTAAGTCCTTACCACCAAATGCTTTCAGCCGAAAAAGTTGAAGGAAAAGAACCAGAAATTTATAGATTTTTTAGTGTGAAAGAAGTACGCGAAACCATTGCAAAATTAGAGGCCTTAACCAAGCCTACCACTAAATAAACTAAGGCACCGGATCGTATCCATGCGAACCACCTGGCCTGCATTTACTAATTCTTTTAATAGAAAGCCAACCGCCTTTTATTAAACCGTGCTTTTGTAAGGCAGTTGCCGTGTATTGCGAACAGGTAGGGGTAAACCTACATTTAGGACCCATTACAGGAGAAATAATGTATTGGTAGATTCTGATTAGTAAAATAAAAGGAGCGATTACAATGGCTTTTAAAATGTCAAGTCCCGCTTTAATAATTGAATGATTCATCGAGTTGTTTTTATTGAAACGTTTCGCTAATCTTTTGTAATGCTGCAGCCATTTTTGTTTGAATAAGTGCGGCATCTGGCAACTCTTTTCCTACGTATAAAAAAAAGAGTAGTTTTTGCTTAGGCGTTGTTTCAGTAAAATGTAATAATTGTTTTTGTGTGCGATAAGATTCGCGCAATAAACGTTTAATTCTATTTCTGTCAACTGCTTTTTTAAAATGCCTTGAGCTCACTCCAACACCTACTTGCATTGAAACCTCCAATGGTAGTTCAACACTTTGATAAATTAATTTAATAGGATAACAACTAATAGATTTTCCTTTCGCAAAAATGCCATTCAAAAGCTTACGGCTTTTTAGCTTTTCGTTGTGCGAATAAGAAAATGGTTGGTTGCGCATATTTACAAAACTAAAAAAGCCCCATCAAAAGATGAGGCTAAATATTTTTACGGCTAGGCCGAGGTATTATTTTAATCCTTTTTCGCTAGAAACACTTAGTTTCTTGCGACCTTTCGCTCTACGGCTGCTTAATACTTTGCGGCCATTAGCAGACTCCATACGTTTACGAAAACCGTGAACGGTTTTACGACGACGTTTGTGTGGTTGGAATGTACGTTTCATGATATCGTTTTTTTACTAACCCGGTAATATTGTTACATTTCATGCCTGCAGTCACCATACTGCTGCTTGTGAAAGGACGGCAAAGGTAATGGTTGTACACGAAAAGGCAAAGGAATAGCAAAAAAAGCAGCGAAAAAAACTCAGAAACCTTTCTGCCATTCAGTTTCTATACAAAATAAAGAATGGTTTTAGCATTTATTTTAGCTAAATGAAAAATGTTAATCACTGTAAATCAATATGTTGAGAACATACTGGGGCGCCAAAAAACAATGCCGCGTGTTTGTCAAAATCGGCCGAATCATCTGTTGTAAAAAATTGAATTTCGCCAGTTAGGCTGCATTTATTGGCAATATTTGTGTGTCTTTCTAAATAATTGGCCAAACTCTTGGCAACAATTTCACCTTGTGAAACAAACTGAATATTTGATGGCGCAAATTGCTGGATCTTTTTTAACAAAAGCGGATAATGCGTACAGGCCAATAAAACTGTATCAATTTCAGGAGATTGGGCCAATAATTGCTGCAAGTTTTTTTGTACAAAATAGTCGGCGCCTGCTTGGTTAAACTCGCCGTTTTCAATTAATGGAACCCACATGGGGCAGGCTTCTTGAAAAACCTGAATAGCCGGGAAAAATTTTTCAATTTCTATCGGGTAACTATTGCTTAAAACCGTTCCATTGGTGCCTAAAATACCAATATTTCCTGTTTTGGAATAGTTGCCTATAATTTCTGTTGTGGGCCTTATTACGCCTAATACCCTTTTGCCAGGAGCCAATTTTGGTAAGTCTTTTTGTTGGATGGTGCGCAATGCTTTTGCAGAGGCCGTATTGCAGGCAAGAATAACCAACTCACAACCTTGTTCAAAAAACCAATTAACCGCTTCTAAAGTATATTGATAAACCGTATCAAAAGAACGAGGGCCATAGGGTGCGCGTGCATTATCTCCTAAATAGAGGTAATCGTATTGGGGCAATACTTGTACCATTTCTTTTAGTACCGTTAATCCGCCATAACCGCTATCAAATACACCAATGGGCTTTTTGAGGTTCATGCTACAAAATTAAGCGAAGAACGCTTACATAATCAATTAGAAAAAACGATGCCAATAACCGAAAGGCGAATTTAAAAATCAATCCATCAAATAAAATCAACAGAACCCATTTTCAAAAAAAATAGGCTGCCTCATTTGAGACAGCCTATTTCTATAAAATATATAAGCTTGAATTTATTGCTAATGATTGGTTGCCCAAACATTTAGCGAATAAAATACTACTATTTTGTTTTAGCAGCAGGCTTTGTTGGCGCTGCAGCAGCTGGAACAGGAACCCCTTGGTTCTTAAGTTCGTCAATTACTTCTTTAGGCAAGTTCAATTTCAAATCTTGCGCAACTTTAATAGAAAGGTTGTCGCCGATTGGAGATTTCAACAATGCATCGTTACGAAAAACATGGGTATATTTTTGTTCACGGATGATTTTTTCTAATGAAGCATAGATTTTTTGCTTGTAAGGAACCAATAGTTCATCTTGTTTTGCACGAACTGATTCTTGTTGGAATTGTTGCCAATTCACCAATTTGTATTTTAATTGGTTCAATTCTTTGGTAGCTTGCTCTCTAGCTCTTGCTGGCATAGTAGCAGAATCTTTTCTGTAGATACTATCTCTGCGATTGAACTCAAGTACACTGTATTCGTAATCTACTTGTAAAGAGTCTTTTGCATAACTCTGTAAAGCTGCGGAAACCTTGTCAATATCCGGCATTAAACCCAAAACGCTTTCTTCGTCAAAAGTGCCTATTTTGGTTTGAGCGTTGGTGTGATTAGTGAACAATAGGCTTGCTACAACAGCCACACACACAAATAATACTTTCTTCATTTTTGTGAATTTATAATTGATAGTTGTTTAAAATTTTATCCCTAACTCTTTTAAAACGTCGTCGCTTTTATCCAATTTAGGGTCGGCAAATATAATGGTAATTCCTTCACTTTTATCTAGTACAAAATCAAAAGCTTTGGCAACCGCTATTTTTTGAATGGCATTGTACACCTTGTCTTGAATAGGTTTAACCAATCGTTGGCGTTCTTTAAAAAGGTCGCCTTCGTAACCAAAACGTCTTTTTTGCAAGTCCCTGATTTCTTTCTCCTTCACAAAAAGCTCTTCTTCACGTTTCTTTTTCAACTCATCGGTTAACATAAACTGCTCTGCTTCGTAATTCTTGTACATTTTATCTAGCGCAGCCTGTTTGTCGTCTATCTCTTTCTGCCATTGCAAACTAACGGCTTGTAATTTTTTATCGGCGTCTTTGTACTCTGGAATTTTATCTAAAATATACTTGGTATCAATTACTGCATAACGTTGTTGTGCAGATGCAATACCCGCAAAACCAAGCAATAAGCAAAGAATTAAAGTATTTTTCATAAAGTTGTTTATTCAGGTTCAAAGCCAAGCATAAATGTAAATTTAGCTGCGTCTTTTAAAGTGCCATTTGGTGTGAAACGATCTAAACCAATACCATAATCAAATCCTAACAAACCAAACATAGGCAAAAAGAAGCGCATACCAATACCTACCGAACGACGCAACTGGAATGGATTGTAATCTTTCATAGAATACCAACCATTTGCTGCTTCAAAGAAACCTAAAGCATAAATCGTACTACTAGGATTTAAACTTAAAGGATACCTCAACTCGGCAGTGTATTTATTAAAGATTGTAAAATATTGTCTGGTAGACTGTTGGTCTGGATTAACTTTTGGATCAGATGTACTATAAACAGGATAGCCTCTTTGTGCAATGATATCGTATCCTAATAAAGCAAACTGGTTGCTTAAACCCGCATCACCCACCTGAAATCTTTCGAACGGTGAAATTTGAAGGTCTTGGTTATATCTACCCAAATAACCCAATTTAACCGAAGTACGAATTACAAATTGTTTGTGTTCTTCGCCAGTTGGTTTACCCAATGGAATGAACCACTCGCCGTTAAAGCGCCATTTATGGTATTCAATCCATTCGTAAGGATTGGCAGAATTAGCTATCTTATTACTCAATAAAGTATAAGGAGGCGTTAACTGAACGCTTGCCAAAAATGTTGATCCAGATCTAGGGAATAAAGGCTGATCAACAGAAGACCTTTGTAAAGAAAATTTCAAGTTCACGTTATGCGCAAATCCCTTGTCAAAACCTGGAAGATTCATTGGATCAATGGCATAATTATTTAAATTATACCTAGTAAAGCTAAGCGCACTAGTTAATGAGAAATAGTCATCTGGCCATTTTAACTGTTTTGACAAAGCAACAGTTGCACCAGTGGTGGTAATAGAACTATTATCGGCATAGTTAGGGTCGTACATTCCAGTCAATGGATTGTATGTTTGACCGTATTTCGTATTATAGATACTAAAGGATAGTGCATTTCTTTTTTTGCCACCAAACCATGGTTCAGTAAACGAGAAATTATAAGAACGGAATGCCTTACCATTACTTTGAATACGTAAACTTAGTTTTTGCCCATCACCCATTGGTAAAGGATCCCAAGCAGATTTTTTCAAAATATTTCTGATAGAAAAGTTATTGAACGAAACCCCTAGTGTTCCTGTTAATCCAATAATACCACCCCATCCTGCACTCAATTCAAGTTGGTCACTTGATTTTTCTTCTACCCCATAATTAATATCTACGGTACCATCATCAGGATTAGGTACAGGATCGATTTTAATTTTTTCTTGGTTGAAATAATTTAACTGCGCAATCTCTCTATTAGAACGAACCAAATCTGAACGGCTGAATTTTTCACCCGGAATGGTTCTTAATTCTCTTCTAATTACATATTCTTTGGTACGATCGTTTCCAGTAATGCGCACATTTTTAATAGTGGCTTGAGGACCTTCCACTATACGAATTTCAAAATCGATTGTATCATTGTATACAGCTGTTTCTACAGGATCTGTACGGAAAAATAAATAGCCATCATCTTGGTATAAGCCACTAATGTCGCCACCTTCTGGAGATGCATTCTTGCCTAATTTTTTATTTAAGATATCCATATTGTAGATATCTCCTTTGCGAATGCCTAGAATTTGTGTTAAAACAGAATCTGGGAATTTGGTATTACCTCTCCAACCAATATTACCAAAATAGTAACGGTGGCCTTCAGAAATTTTAATGTCAATATTCAAATCGCCTTTTACGGTATGGTACACAGTATCTTTTTGAATCTGCGCATCACGGAATCCTAAAGTATTATAGTAATCAAGAATATTGTCTTTGTCATCTGTGTATTTTTTTTCATCGAATTTTGCAGATGAAAGTTTAATACGCACATAAGGATCCAATACTTTTTTAGTACGGCTAAAAGTTAGATATCCTTTTTCTTTTAAGTAATCATCAAAAGTGTAACGCTTGGCTTCTACAATCATTCCCTTATCGAAAGTTGGATATAGTGTAAAGCGAGACTTTTCTTTGGTATCCTTTAATTGGTGTTTTAATTTTCCAGCGTCAACTGTATTTCCACCAAAATTGATATTGTTGATATGAATTTTTGTGCCTTTGTCCACTGCAAAAGTTAAAGACAATGTATTATCTAGTGTGGTATCTTTTTTCTCACTAATTTTTACTTTTGCATCGCGAAAGCCTTTTTCTGCATAATATTTTTTAATGGCTTCAACTGCAGTGATTTTCATGTTCTCAGTAACTACCCTGTTAGGAACCAAGCCTGTTTTACTCGACAAGTCGTCGGTTTCTGATTTACGAACGTCTTTAAAATAAAATTTAGACAAACGTGGTCTTTCGGTTACTTCAATTTCAACACTAATATTTTTTCCTTCTAGTTTGGTCAGGCTTACCTGCACATTGCTAAAATAGTTTTGACCCCAAAGTTTGGTAATGGCTTTTGCAAAATTGTCGCCACCTGGAATTTTAATTTCGTCACCTACATTAATATTTGCAATGGAAATCAACAAATTTTCATCAAAAAAACGATTGCCCACCACTTTTACACTAGCTACTTTGTAATTCTTGGAGGCTTTTTGATTAAAAATATTGAGTAAGTCTACTTCAATTGAAGTGATAGAAGTGTCTTGTGCTTGTTTTGACATTCTTGAAACCTGAGACTGAGCAGAAAAGCCCACTAACAAAGTAATTAAAATCAGCACTAAATATTTGTACAATTTCTGCATCCGGTTCGGTATTTGGTATTCCAGTCTGAAAGTAAAGCCCATCTTGCTTTCAGCGCTTGTTCTTGGTTTTAAGTGGGGCAAATTAAAGGGAATAATTAAAAGTGTTTGTTAAATCACCCAATTAATTATTAATCTC
Source organism: uncultured Bacteroidota bacterium (assembly GCA_903831935.1). Taxonomy (GTDB): domain Bacteria; phylum Bacteroidota; class Bacteroidia; order Chitinophagales; family Chitinophagaceae; genus Sediminibacterium. The sequence continues at coordinate 76,156 of CAIKZP010000031.1, forward strand.
TTAAAAATAATGTGTTACAACAAAGCTGTTTCCTCCTCTATTTGTTTATCTGTTTTGCCAAATCTTCGGTTTCTTCCCTGAAAATCAAGGATCGCTTCTACTAAGTTTTCTTTTCGAAAATCTGGCCAACGGGTATTAGTAAAATACAATTCGGCATAGGCCAATTGGTACAATAAAAAATTACTTATTCGGTATTCACCACTAGTGCGAATCATTAATTCAGGATCGGGAAACTCGCTCGTAGCAAGGTATTGCTCTAATGTTTGTTGATTTACATTTGCAGCTTGCAGGGTCCCTTTTTCAACATCTAGCGCAATATGTTTTACTGCATTTACAAGTTCCCAACGACTACTATAACTCAATGCTAAAATCAGGTTTAATCCTGTATTTTGGCTAGTCATTTCTAAAGCTTCGTGTAATTCTTTGTGGGCATCTTTAGGCAATAAACTCAAATCACCAATAACACGTAAACGTATATTGTTTTTATTTAATATAGGTACTTCTTTGCGAATTGTGTCTACAAAAAGCAACATTAGGCCTTCCACTTCTTTTTGTGGACGGTCCCAATTTTCGGTGCTAAAAGCATATAAAGTAAGGTATTCAACACCCAATTCGGCACATCCTTCCACAATGATTCGAACGCTTTCTACACCATGATAATGGCCGTATAAACGGTCTTGTCCTTGCTCTTCTGCCCAACGTCCATTACCATCCATAATGATGGCTATATGCCGAGGCATTCGCGCTTTATTGATTTTACCAATGAGGTCTTCCTGCATAGTATTCCCTACAATTAGGCTGCAAAATTAATAAAATCAACGGGCTTGTAAAGATTTAATTCGAAGAAAAACGGGTAGAATGTTCCGAAATTGGCTTATTTCTTAAAATCTACGACCAACTGCAGGGCAACGGTACGATTGAATATTAAAAGACATACCCACATGCACCGTTACAAAAGCATCTTTTTGTAAACTATTTCCACGCTGACGGTCCTTGATTCCTATAGAATTACCTAGTTCATAACTTCTATCTTGTAATAAAAAACTTGGTGATGGCGATCCATCTGGTAAAGCAGGAAAAGCATCTGGCGCATAAGAACCACTCACATCATCTAAATAATCGGTATTGGTAAAGCGATAAGATATTTCGCCAAATACATTCACTTTTTCACTCAAACTATATTTAACGCCCAAACCTACTGGAATACTCATGGCTATTGGATTGTAGGGCTGCTTTTCTGGATACAAACTACTTCCTTGCCCCTCGGTTCCTAATGGACGGAGTAAATATCTTTCACCCGCCATATAAGCATAAGGGTCAAAAGAAAACACCCCAACTCCTAAACTGATATAGGGCGTATAACTATACTCTTCAAACCCTGGAATGAATTTAAAAAAGTTAAAATCACCCGACACACTCATTTCCCAAACATTGGTATTGAAACTTAAATTGCGCAGGTTTTCGGCGGCATTATGGCTATAAGCATCGGAATAGCCCAATAAAGCGTAGTTAGCCGCTACTTTTAAGCCAATATAATTAGAGAGTTGTTTTCTAAAAAAAATCCCACCCGAAAACTTAGGTCGATTGATTTGCATGCTGGTATTCAAATCGCCAAAATAATGGCCAAGTCCTACCGAAAAACCATATTCAGCTTGGTGCACATACGTTTCCATGCTCTGCGCATAGGCAACCGCCGAACAAATGGAGAATAAAATGATGCTGAAAATTTTCTTAAACATGTTATTAGGGATAAATGCTTTTGTAAAATAGCATCAAAAAAATCTAATATAAAAGTTAATTTCTTTTATCTAGTCCCCAAGTAAGCTTGGTTCTTAGTGTAGAAAGGAAATTATTTTCATTTAAACGCGCTAGATTAACATAAAATGCTTCTTTTCTTACCGCCAACTGAATGCTTTTGTTAACAATTTCTCGGCGGGCATCTAGTGCACAAATGAATTGGTCGGACCTGCTTTCAATTTCAAATGAAATGACATTATTATCTGGCACTACAATTGGTCGAACATTTAAATTATGTGGCGCAACCGGGGTAATTACAAAACTAGACGAATCTGGAAATACAATCGGGCCATTACAACTCATATTATATCCTGTAGAGCCAGTAGGGGTTGAAACAATTAACCCATCCGCCCAATAAGAATTTAAAAATTCACCATTTAAATAGGTATGAATTTTAACCATTGGTGAAATATCGCGCTTATGTATGGCAAACTCATTTAAGCCAAAAGGTGTATCTCCAAATAAAGGCTCGTTTGAATCTAAATGAATTAAAGTTCTTTTTTCAATATGGAACGTACGATTAATTAATGCATCAACCGCTAAGGATAATTCATCTTTACTAATACTTGCCAAAAAGCCTAGACGTCCAAAATTGATGCCTAAAATGGGAATATTTTTTTGTTTCACTAGCGTAACCGCGTCGAGCATGGTTCCATCTCCCCCCAAACTAATTAACATGTCTATATCGGTACTCAATTCATCGGAACAAGAAAAAGGAATTAATTTTTCAAGAATTGCCTGCGGAAATGAAAACTGTTCTAATAACGGTTTGTAAATAAGTATGCATGAGTCGTAACGCATTAGTTCCACCAGCAATATCTGAATGGGATTTTCTTGTTCAAAATCTAGTCCACGACTATAAATAGCTAGTTTCATTGAATGCGTATTGGTAAAACAGTAGTATTAGAAATCATTTCTACTTTGTAAATATAAGCCATGATTATTAAGTTGGTTATAGCTGTATTCAATTTTAAACACAAAATCATAGATAGAAACAATATCAATACCAAAGCCCCAGGTCTTTAATAAACGATTATTAAGAGTATTTGCAGGAACTGGATTAGCTATAGAAGCATACCCCAAATCGGTATAGGTTTTTAAATAAATTCTAAATGGAATTCGATCGTGCGTTTTGCTAGGAAAAGGATTTTTAATTTCAAATTTTACCAATTGTTGGTGGATGCTAGATTTTAACATGGCTCCATTCATACCATCAATCACATTGTACTCCAAACCACGCATTTGAAAATGGCCATAGCCAAACAAACGTTGGTCGCTAAAAGCATTATTACTAGGAAATTTCAATTGTGCTAATCCTTCAAAATGCAAGAATGCTTTTTTTGCAATTGGTACGGCATAGATAGCCCTTGAATGTAACATCCATAAACTGGCAGATTGTGTAAGGCCTCTTTTATAGACGTTTCCTTCAAACAAAAAACCATTGGTAGGATAAGCATTGGCATCGGCATTATAATATTTAAACCGATAATTGAAATCGATATACTTGAATTGCGTGGTGTTATTACTAAAATATGTTGGATTCATTTTAAAAACCGTATCCGCAATTGATTCGTTGTTATATGATATACGCAGCGAATGCCATTTTTTTAATCCCGGCCTATAAGAATAGGTAAAATCAATTTTTGTTTGCTTTTTTATAAAAGACTGGTCGTTCTTAAAAAACTGTTGCTTATCATTGGCTGTTGAAATATTAATTTCTTTTTGGCTTCCATGGCTTAATCCAATATTAAAACCTTGGTTTAATTTTTTTCCAAATAAAGGAACATCATAGCGAAGTGTTACTTGTTGGGTATAACCTGAAATAAGCCAGATATCTAAATTATCGTTGTGCCCTGTAGTATTGTTTTGAATAAACTTAATGCCATAATTTACCCTTTCTAAACTCCGTTGTTGTTGTACCCACCACTGATTAAAATTTCGGTCTATTAATCTAAAATAGGGCAATGGAAATAAGTACCAGCGCTCCTTTAAATTAATTTGAATACTAACGGTACTATCTGTAGCAATGGGAATAATTTGCACGTCTACAAACAGTGTTGTATTCATTAATTGTTCGCGCGATTGTTTGAGTTGAATGGCCAAATCTTTTTTTGGAATCAAGCCGTCTTTTATAAAAGACAATTCACGAAGTACGATTTGTTCTTTTGTTTTTTTATTGCCAGAAATACTAATATTTTCTACATATAAAAAATTAGCCTTTTTGCCTGTTTTAATAAAATCATTCCAAACTGTTTGTCCTTGTTGTTCAATATTCAACTGTGCATTTAATTGCAGAGCTAACACAAAACAGCATAACAAAAAAGGCAATGACCTCATTAGCAAATTTTAGTTAGAAACGGTTAAATAAAATGGAGATTTATACATTTAAATAGGCAAGCAAATGCTGGTAATTGTCTTTTAATTCATTATCGTAAGACTCCTGTCCAAAATAGTAACGAACAGTATAATCATAGCGTTGAAAAGTTGCAACGATAGCAGAGATTTCTATTTTATTTAATTTAAGTGTTACAATAATTAAGCCTGTATCTGGCTCAGTCATTGTATTGCACTGGGTAATTAAGGCATCATTGGTTTCAACAAGTCTGCAAATTTCTCCAAACGAAAAATTACGTCGAGCAATTTCTAATACAATCAAACCGCCTTTTTCTTCAGTGCCTAAAAAACGAGAAAGTTGTTGCATTAAATCGGTAATAGCAATAATGCCTATTAGTTCTGTTTGTTCATTAACAACAGCTAGTAATGACAATTCCTTTTCTGCCATTAATTTTAATGCTACCAAAAAATGCTCTTCGCCTTTAACACTAACAGGTATTATAAATTCTTGCGTAGTTGCGATAGTATTGGTTTCAGAAACATCCAGCAAGTCAGATTTACCAATAATGCCAACATACTTTTCTTCATTTACAACAGCTAAATGTTGAATATCATATTCTTCCATTAACTGAAGCGCCATCGATACGCGGTCGTATAGATGAATAGTGGGGAAACTAGAATTTAGTAGTTGAGCAGCTAACATGTTTTAAGCATTAGTTCTCAGAATAATTAATGCATTAACGTAATCTATTTAAGCAATAGGTTCGTTCAGTTTATGCAAGAATTTTTCTAGAATATTATTAAATTCCTGTGGCACTTCCATCATAGGTGCATGACCACATTTATCAATAAAATGCAGTTCGCTATTAGGAATTAATTTGTTAAATTCTTGTCCTACAAAAGGAGGCGTAATAATATCGTTATTGCCCCAAATTAATAAAGTAGGTTGTGTTATTTTATTTACTTCTTCTCCTAAATTATTGCGAATTGCACTTTTTGCAAGTGAAATAATTTTAATTACTTTAATGCGATTATTGGTAATCTCAAACACTTCATCCACTAATTCCTTAGTAGCCGTTGCTGGATCGTAAAAAGTAACTTGTGTTTTTGTTTTGATGTATTCGTAATCGCCTCTTTTAGGATAAGTATCTCCCATGCCATTTTCAAACAATCCACTGCTTCCAGTTAATATTAATGACTTGATTTTTTCGGGATGTTTTAGCACATGAACTAGTGCAACATGACCACCTAAAGAATTACCCAATAAATGAATGCCAGTATAACCACGCAATTCAATAAATTTCTGTACATGCTTTTCTAATCCGCCTACTGTTGTATGAAAGATATCTAAATCAAACAATGGCAACAATGGAACAATTACTTTATAAGATCCTCTAAAATGTTCTACTAAATCTGCAAAATTACTCAATGCGCCAAATAGACCATGCAAAAGCAAAAGCGGTTCGCCTTCGCCCTCTTCAATAAATTTGAATTTTTCTTGTTGTTTTATTTCGTACTCCATGGTTCTTTTTCTTATGCAAACACGCCTGTTAATTCAAAATCAAAAAACGATTGGTTAAATATCAACCCAATTAATTCCCTGATTACTGCAAAATACTGATTTTAAAGTAAAGCGGCTGATTATTGGTTGTTATCAAAAAAAGAACTGTTTGATTTTATTTTACTACAGATCCAAAGAATCCTGTTAACTCATCAAACATTCCCTTAAAAATAGGTAGTAATTTAGAAAAAATATCCATTGTTTTAGGCCCAATAGGCGCTAAATAGGTATAGGTTTTAGAAGTATTTATCGCAGCAACTGTTAATAAATGCAATTTGTCTGCATAAAACAACAAAATGCTAAATACAATTGCATAAAGCGATGCGTACATTAAAATTCCTCCAAGTGTATTCAGCCATCCTAAAAAAGCCATTTCAACACTAGCTTCTATTAAAGCCGCACCTGCTCTAACCAAGGCCCAAACAACTACCAAAATCAATATAAAAGCCAAAAAAGGTAACCATCCAGCCCCAATGCTTGTATGTGATTTTAGTGCAGTAGCTACCCATGCAGACAGTTTCATTGCTGCGGCTAATCCTATAACAATACCCACAAAAGAAAACGCTGCAACAATTAAGCCTTTGCGAAATCCTTTAATGATGGCAAGTACCATTAACACCAAAAAAACAATGTCTATCAGCATTTTAATGTTTTCGATTTATACTATTCTAACCCAACAAGGTTTTCACCGTTGCAGAAATTAGTTTGCCTTCTGCCTTACCTGCTAATTGCTTGCTTGCAACTCCCATTACTTTGCCCATATCTTGAGGACCTGTTGCACCAACTGCCGCAATGATACTTGTAATTACTTCGGTTAATTCTTCTGCCGACATTTGGGCTGGTAAAAACTTTTCAATTACCGCAATTTCTTCCGACTCTTTAACTGCTAAGTCTGGGCGATTTTGTTTTTGATATATTTCCAAAGAATCCTTTCTAGACTTTACTAGTTTTTGTAACAATTTTATTTCTGTATCGGCCGAAATTTCACCATTTGCTCCAGGCTCGGTTTTGGCTTTAATGATTTCGGCTTTAATAGCACGAAGTCCACGCAAAAGCGCTTCATTCTTAGCTTTCATGGCATCTTTCATTTCAGACATTACTTGTATTTCTAAACTCATAGCGTTGGTATTATTTGTTTTCTTTTAATTGTATTTCTCTGAACTTGTTGTAAAAATCCTTTGCATATGCTTTCATTTCATCCACCAATACAGTTTGCTGTGTAGCACGTAAAAAAGTGTCGGCCATTCCCATAAAAGTTTGGTAATAAAAATCGGCCATTTCATCTACCATCAGGTCTTTTGTCCATAAATCAATGCGTAAAGCAGATTTATCTTTGGCATCCCAAAAAGCAACCATCATGGCTTTGGCCGCTTGCATCATATCTGCGGTACTATCGGTGGCCGTCCAATTTATTTGTTCTGGAACTTTGTTTTCATCTAAATGAATATCTATTGAAATGGTTGATTTGTTCATACTGTTTATTGATTAAAAAATTAGCGCTGTAAAAGTACGATTTATCTGCGCAAGATTAGTTTTCTACCGTTTTCAAAATGGCTTCCCAAAATTTATTGGCGGTGTCATCCCAACTAAAACTGGCTGCCCTTAGTTTTCCGGCTTCAATCAATTTTTCTCTTGCAGACTCGTCTTTATAAATTAAAAGTAACTGTTTTGCAATAGCATCCGGATCATCCGGACTTGCAAACAGGGCTGCTTCTCCGGCTATTTCAGGCATACTACTTGTATTGCTTGTAATTACTGGAACTCCAGATTGCATGGCTTCTAAAATGGGCAAACCAAATCCTTCAAAGAAAGAAGGATATACAAGGGCATACGCCGATGCGGTGAGCTGCGTTAAGGTCTGTTCTGAAACATAGTTTAACATTACTACGTCTTCGCGGTATTTATAGGTTTTTAATTTCTCTACTATATCGCCATACTGCCAAGCCAAACGTCCTACCACTAGTAATTTCATATTACTGTGTTGCCATTTTTTAAATAATGAAAATGCTTTGAGTAAATTCATTAAGTTTTTTCGTGGATGGACCCCTCCTACAAATAAAAAATACTCTCTGCCATCGGCATAACTAGCTTTGGTGGCATCTTTGCTGCCCCAATCTAGTGGGTCAAAACCTTCTCTGGCAGCGCCATGCACCACAGACAGCTTATTTGCTTCAACAGGATAATGCAACAAAATATCTTGCTTAGAAAACTCCGACACCGTTACAATTTGCTTAGCCTTTTTCAAAAACTTGGGTGTAAATCGCTGGTAATACCAACGCTGGTGCCATGAAATGAATTTTGGATAGTGTAAAAAAGCCAAGTCATGCACCACCATTAATTGGGGCGTTTTAGTAGTTAAACTGCAAAACCCATAAGGTTGCACCCAAATAGCTGGCTGAAATTTTTTAAGTGCCATTGGTGCTTTTAAATCATACCAGTATTTAAAACTAAATATATGGCGTGCTGCAGGCTTTACCACAACTGGGGTTACGTTTTTGGCAAATACAAATGACTCGTTGTATGGCCTGTCAAATACAAAAATGAATTCGTGTTCTGGATGCTGGTTTACCAATCTTTTAAATACCTCTTGCACAAACCAGCCATAGCCTTCTAATGAGGTTTTTTGAAGAAATATGGCATTTACCGCTATTTGCATGGAGCAAAATTAACTTGTAAATATTTAATTCAGATGTTTAGAAAGTATTTTCAGTTGAATACTACTCGTATGTTTCCCCCAGTAAAAGACATCTTTTCCACCAACACCCTTTGCCTGGTAGATAAGCTAGCTACTTGTGTTACTTTTATACTATGGCGGAATTGCAACAATTAGATTTATTTGGTTTTCCAGTTGAAACGGCTGCGCCCAAACCTAAAAAGGAAAAAGCAGAAAAGCCCGCAATCAAAGAACCGATTGCAGCAAAACCTGCTGAAGTTGTATTTGCAGATGAAACCATTGGCATTCGTATCAAACAAACGCCAGTTCCAGAAAAACTACCTGCTGTTGAAAAACAATCGGTGGCAATAGCAACTGCTAGCAAATCTTTAGTACCTGGCAAGAGAGGTAGAAAATCGTTTAAAGAAATGGACAACGAAGTAGACCTTATTGACGTGCCAGATGAATCAATCCTTAAGCAAAAATTATATTACAGTATTAGCGAAGTGGCTAGTTGGTTTAAAGTAAACACTTCTTTACTCCGTTACTGGGAAAATGAATTTGATGTATTGCAACCTCGAAAAACAAGAAAAGGCGATCGCTTATTTAGAGTGGAGGATATAAAAAATTTACAACTGATTTATTTTCTTCTGCGCCAAAGAAAATTTTCAATTGAGGGTGCAAAAAAATACATAAAGAATAATAAAACGCAAGCAGATATTCAATCGCAACTAATTCAATCTTTAACTAAGTTCAAATCTTTTTTATTAGAATTGAAGTCTCAATTACCAGTTGCCCATTGATGCAATTGCATGGTTGATCCGTTGAAACTTGCATAGGTAAAATGTTGAATCCAATCGCCTAAATTAATGTACCTACTCGTTTCGCTTATCTTGATATCAATTGGATAATGTCGGTGACCAAATACAAAATATTGAATGGGTAATTCTTGTACATATTCTTTTGAAAAGATAATTAGCCATTCTTTGTCTTCGCCTAAAAATATATCATCTGCAGTTCCTGTTTTTTGTCTGCTCTTTTTACTGAAATAATTTGCCAAACCTATGCCCCAGTTAGGGTGCAGCCATTCAAACAACCACTTGCAAATTGAATTAGTGAATATTTTTTTCAGAAATTTATATCCATGATCACCTGGTCCTAAACCATCTCCATGAGCAATAAAAAATCGGTGCTCATTCCAAGCAAATATTTTGGGTTGATAATATACTGGGATATTTAGTTCTTGTTGAAAATAATCTTTCATCCACATATCGTGATTCCCTACAAAAATATGCACCAGAATTCCGCTATCGGTTAGTTCAGCTAACTTTCCTAATAAGCGCGTATACCCTTTTGGAACGGTTGTTTTATACTCAAACCAAAAGTCAAAAATATCACCTACAATAAATATTTCTGCCGCATCGTGTTGAATACTTTCTAAAAAAGCAACTACTTTTTTTTCACGCACCAAACTACTGGCATAGTCAGGAGCACCCAAATGAAAATCAGATAAGAAATATATTTTTTTATTTGGGGGGAGTTGCTGCATACTAATAAATTAAACAGTTGCTTCTTGTCTGTCCAATAAAAAACAAAACACTTCTTTGGGTCCGTGTACTCCCACAACTAATGTTTTTTCTATATCAGCAGTTCTGCTTGGGCCAGAAGCCAAACTAATTAATGAAGGTAAATTCAATCGATATTTATCTATCAACGAATCAATGCCATCTGCAATATCATATACCAATTGATCGGTGTAGGCAATACAAATATGAACTGGAGCATATACGCTAACCGTTCTTCCACTTGCTTGGCCGCTACTAAGTAATAAACTACCTGTTCTAGCTACTAATTGTTCGCAGTAAGTAATAGAGGCATCGCAACTAGCTAGTGCAGTAGCTGTATGGTTTTCAAAACCATTGTTCGAAAGGGTTGTTTTTAACTCGGGTTCTACACAATAAATATTTTCCCATTTGCGCTGAGCAACTAGCGTTTGAAGTTGCACAGCTAATTCAGCTTCATTGGAGCAATAAGAAAATCTACCCTGCAATTTTGAAAAATTCTCTGCAAACTCTATTTCAAGTTCTTGCACAGAAGGTTGAAAAACACTGTTGTTTCCTTCACTTGCAGGAAAGGGAACAGGCACTGATTTTTTCAGTGCCTGTTTTATTTTCCCTAATATATTTTCTCTTGCTGTAGTTGCCATAAAACAAATAGCATTAGCTGATGGTAGTATTTTGTTCGTCGGTTTCTGTACCTACAATTGGAATAATTGGTAATTCAGTTGGTACCGGCGGAATAACTACTTCTAATATTTTCTTTTCTTCAAAAGGTCTTTTACCAATCAACTCTTCAACGTCTGATTTGTGTAAGACTTCTTTGTCTAGTAATTCCTTGGCTAACTTTTCTACCTCAGGGCTTTTTTCGCGCAATAAAGCAAGCGTTCTTTGATAGGCTTCACTTACTAGTTTTCTAACTTCATCGTCAATCATTTTACCCGTTTCTTCGCTAAAAGGTTTGGTAAAAGTATTTTCTTGTGAAGGATCATAGAAACTAATATTTCCAATTTTATCATTCATACCATAGGTGGTTACCATTGAGTAAGCCATTTTGGTAATTTGTTGTAAATCGTTAGCCGCACCTGTTGAAATTTTATTGAAGAAAATTTCTTCAGCAGCACGTCCGCCAAGTGTCATACACAATTGGTCGATTAACTGCTCGGTTGTATAAAGGTATTGTTCTTTAGGTGTGTACTGAGCGTAACCCAGTGCAGCTGTGCCTCTTGGAACAATCGTTACTTTTAATAAAGGATATGCGTGTTCTAAAAACCAACCACAAATAGCATGTCCTGCTTCGTGATAAGCAATCACTTCTTTTTCTTCTGGAGAAATGATTTTGTTTTTCTTTTCTAATCCTCCAATTACGCGGTCAATGGCATCTTGGAAATCACTCATATCAACTGCAAGCTTATCTTTTCTTGCTGCAATCAATGCTGCTTCATTACAAACATTGGCAATATCTGCGCCAGCAAAACCTGGTGTTTGTTCTGCTAGCTTGTGTATATCAAGTGTTTCAGAAATTTTAATGGCTCCTAAATGCACTTTAAAAATGGCTTCTCTTCCTACAACGTCTGGACGGTCAATAGAAATTTGACGATCAAAACGACCTGGACGTAACAATGCCGTATCCAATACATCTGGTCTATTGGTAGCAGCTAAAATAATAATGCCGGTGTCTCCACCAAAACCATCCATTTCTACTAACAACTGATTTAATGTATTTTCTCTTTCGTCATTGCTCATCATGGCATTTCTTCCACGTGCACGACCAATAGCATCAATTTCATCTATAAAAATAATACAAGGTGCTTTTTCACGTGCTTGTTTAAATAAATCACGTACACGACTGGCTCCAACACCCACAAACATTTCAACAAAATCACTTCCGCTCAAACTAAAGAAAGGCACTTGCGCTTCTCCAGCCATGGCTTTGGCTAATAATGTTTTACCGGTACCTGGAGGTCCTATCAATAAAGCACCTTTAGGAATTTTACCTCCCAAGGAAGTATACTTTTTAGGATTTTTTAAGAAGTCTACAATTTCCATGACCTCTACTTTTGCTTCATCGAGCCCAGCAACATCAGAGAATGTGATATTTACTTTAGCACCTTTATCAAACAAGGTTGCTTTTGATTTTCCAATATTAAAAATTCCGCCTGGACCACCGCTACCGCCGGCACCGCCACCGCCCATCTTACGCATCATCAACATCCAAGCAGCAACTATAATTAACAGTGTTAGAATAGTATTAGCAATGGGTCCGAACCACTCTCCTTCTTCAAAAATATTTTCAGGAACTTCCGCCATATTATTGGCTTTATAAAATTCCTTTAATCCATCATTAAAACTTTTCCAATCTGTTACTTTAAACTCAAAAAGAGGAACACCTTTGGCTTTTTCTTTGGTTAAAGCTTTAGAGAATTTTTGAACATAAAATTCTTTAGAAACACTATCGGGCTTTATATAAACGCGAACTACGTTTTTATTGGTGATTAGGTCTAGTCTTTCAACATCGCCTACAATCAACATTTTTTGCTTGAATTCTTGCTCGGTTGACTTGTATAAATCTGGCGCTAATTTCCAGAATTGAGTAGACAACAATACAATAGCAATCACTGCATAGAGCCAGTAAATATTGAATTTTGGGCCTTTGCGTGGTGCATCGCCTTTATCGTTCTGAATGTTGAATTTTGGTGATTTATTTTCTTGTGACATATCTATTTTCCGCTATATATAAATAATAATTCTGTCTAATAAAATTACTGAATACTTACTTGCTTGCTATTTCGTCGTGCATTTGTGAATCGGCATCGCTCCAATTTTCTTCTAATTGATAAAACTTTCTGGCATCTGGCTGCATAATATGTACCACTACATTTACATAATCAATCAAAGCCCATTGGCCCGTGATTCTACCTTCGTGTTTGTAAGGAATTTCGGCGCAAACCTCTTGCACCCTAAATTCAACATTATCACTAATCGCTTTTACCTGCGTTGTAGAACTTGCTTGGCAAACAATAAAAAAGTCTGCTGATGCTTCTGTGATTTTACGCAAATCGAGGCTAACAATATTTTCCCCTTTCTTTTCTTGAATGGCTTTGATAATTGTTTTGAAAATTTTAGAATTACGGTTCAACCTAGAACTAGTAGTCTTTGAGCGGCTATTTGATAGAGAAAGCGTTGCCAATAAATTAAGTCGTTTAAAAGTGATTATTTAGAACCCCTGCCTCTCCAAATCAAATTACAAATACTTGCAATTCTTAACTTGGTTGATGACCATTGGTGCTAACTTTGTAAAAATAGTAATTCTTTGTTACCAACAAATGCTAAAACTCCTATTGGAGCTCCATTTTTCGAATTACCTGACGTCGATAGCACCAACATCTATGCCATTGACAAGGTTCAGGCTAATTTGGCTGCTCATGGAGCCGTATTCTTTGCACACCACCAATTTGCAGGAAAAGGGCAAAGAGAAAAGGAATGGACCGCTGAACCTGGTATGAATTTGCTAATTTCTATTGTAATTGACCCCAGTTTTCTGCCCCTTAGCCAACAATTTTCATTGAGCGCAATGACGGCTCTGGCTTGTTTTGATTTTTTTAGTGCCTATGCGGGCGAAGAAACCTCCATAAAATGGCCAAATGATTTATACTGGCGTGACAGAAAGGCAGCAGGGATTTTAATTGAAAACCATATCCAGGGCAAGAATTGGCAGTATGCAATTATTGGAATTGGCATCAATATCAATCAAACAATATTTGATGCTAGCATTAAAAACCCTGTTTCTCTAAAACAAATTACTGGACAAGATTTCAATCCTGTAGCAATGGCTAAGGACTTATGTGTTTGTATGGAAAACAGGTTTCAAACCCTAAAAGCTGGTGGTCAAGCCGCTCAATTGCTAGATTATAACAAGCATTTGTTCAAAAAAAATGAATTGGTGCGATTTAAAAAAGACAATATTCAATTTCAAGCAAGGGTTGAGGGCGTGAACGCAAAAGGAGAACTGCTTTTAACAGGCGGATTACAAGACAGTTTTAGGTTTGGAGAAATTGTGTGGGTGATATGATTTTAAGTATTTATCGATTAGTTTGAACGTATTTTGCGCTGAATAAATTTTAACAATGGAAGCAATTCGATTAACGCAGTTTTCGCATGGTGGTGGATGTGGTTGTAAAATAGCCCCCTCCGTTTTAAGTACTATTTTACAAAGTAGCTTTTTAGCACCCGAAAACAAGCAATTATTGGTAGGCAATGCTAGTAATGATGACGCAGCAGCTTATGATTTGCAAAACGGAACTGCTTTAATTAGTACCACCGATTTTTTCATGCCCATTGTAGATGATGCAAACACTTTTGGTAAAATTGCTTCTGCCAATGCTATCAGCGACGTGTATGCCATGGGCGGAAAACCCATTTTGGCGATTGCTATTTTAGGATGGCCCGTAAATAAACTTCCGGCAGAATTGGCCCAACAAGTACTTGAAGGCGCAAGGGCTATTTGCTTAGAAGCCGGAATTCCTTTAGCTGGCGGACATAGTATTGATAGCCCTGAACCCATTTTTGGATTAGCGGTAAGCGGGTTAGTAGATATTGTAAACCTAAAAAGAAACAATACCGCCAAAGAGAACGATCTATTATTTCTTACAAAACCAATTGGTGTTGGTATTTTGGCAACGGCTCAAAAACGAGAAAAAATTTCTGCAGCGCATTTAAGCCAATTAATTGCACAATTAACTACCCTAAATAAAGCAGGCGAAGCACTTGGAAAAATTCCAGGTGTTCATGCAATGACCGATGTTACAGGATTTGGATTGATTGGTCATTTGGTTGAAATGGCCGAGGGCAGTGGATTGAGTGCCGAATTAAATTATGCCGCAATACCAATGTTGGAATCTGCTAAGGTTTACCAACAACAAAAAATTGGGCCCGATGCTACCCATAGAAACTGGAATAGTTATCAACACAAAATTTCATTAGCCGAAGGAATTGATGAAATTGAAGCAACACATTTATTGCCCGATCCTCAAACCAATGGTGGATTATTAATTTCGGTTTCTGCAGATGCGGTGGCAGAAGTAATTAGTGTATTTGAAAGGTTTGGACTAAGTGCTTATGCAAAACCCATTGGCAAAATGGTAGCAGCCCAAGAAAAAATCATTCAGGTAATCTAGTAATTAAAAAACCATATTTCCTTTGTTCTTGATTTGCTCGTTGGTAAGTTCTACTACTAGTTGAACTCCTGCAATATTATTGATGGTTTGTCGGATCCAATTACATTTATCATCGTCTACCAAATCGCCTTTCATTAACCACAAAAAATCCATATGCCTAAATTCTGGCAAAAGGTATTCACCATCAAATTGGTTGTGGTAAACATAGTGTTGTAAAAAACTATTTGGTTCAGAAGATTGGTATACCGAAAAAAAATAGCTGCGTTCTTTTTTTCGCAAATGCACTTCAATTTCTGGATTCAATCGAAATTCATAGCCCAATAAATTGTTTAAATGCCAACAAAACTGATAACTTTTTAAAGGCGCTGTAATGCCCAATAGGCGCGTATCTTCGAAGAAGTCTTCATTCAGTTCGTCTACATTTAAACGGAGTTTAGACATGTTTTTTTTCTTAAAATTGAATGTTTATTATTTTTTCTTCTGAACCTCTTTTAATTGTTAATTTGGTTTTATCGTCTTTGTTAAATTTACCCAAAGCCTGCATATAACTCATTACATCTACAAATTTAAATTCACCCAATTGCAATAAAATATCACCTGCTTGTAAGCCAATTTTTTCTGCTAGTTTTCCAGGACTAACGCCATCAATACGCATACCTGTTCCACTATAACCATAATCTGGAATCACACCCAAACTCACTTTAAACTTTGTACTGCGGCCTTGTTCTTGATCTCTAGTTTTGGTAAATACTAACTTGCCTTTATTATCAACCGCTTCAATTAATTGGTAGATACTATTAACAATATCTTTTTCGCCTTGGTAATTAATTTTATCCCAATCATCAGTTGATTTATGATAGTCTTGGTGGCTACCAGTAAAATAAAACAATACCGGAATATCTTTTCTATAAAAAATAGCATGGTCACTAGGGCCAGTTCCTGAACTATCAAACTTAATTAATAAAGAAGCTGGTTTAGCACTTGAAAAATAACTGCCCCAAACCGGCGATGTGCCATATCCACCAATTGTCAATTTGTGTGAAGTATCGTATCTGCCCACCATATCCATATTAATCATATAGTTAGGGGTAATGTTGGTTGTAGGATTTTCAATCCAATACTTGCTACCCAATGTGCCTAATTCTTCTGCAGAAAAATGGAGAATTAAATAGTTATTATTTTTTGGTGACGCGTTTTTTAATTTACGCGTTAATTCAATTAAGGCAGCAGTTCCACTTGCATTATCATCTGCGCCATTGTGAATTACATGACCCGTATCTAAAGCATTTTTGTCTTCGCCATAACCAAGGTGATCGTAGTGTGCACCAAGAATAACAGTAGTTGCTGCATGATTATCGATATAGCCAATAATATTGGTAGCATTGCGTTTGCGCTCATTGAATGCTACTGTAATAGCCGTTTTTAAACTCTTGGCTTGGTCTGAAAAATAATGCTGATACCCGTCTTTTGTAATATAAATGATAGGTATAGATGCAGCAGTAGACTTGTCGTTTTTATTAAACTGAATATTGTCGGTACTATTACTGCTATTGTATAGGAACAATGCAGTTGCTCCTTTTTCTGCAATTGTTATTGCTTCTTTTTTTATTGTTTCTTCAATATCAAAATGAGTATTGTTCTTGTTTTCATCTAACCACTCTTTTAGGTCTTTAAACCATGGTTGTCCTTTTTCATTTAGGGCCATTGCAGGATTTCCTTTCACCGTTTTTTCTGCACTAAATGCAAGTGGAAAATACTCTTCTGTAAGTTTTAAAAAACTGCCATTAATTCTTAGAATGGTAGCAGGTGAAAATTGTTTTCCTTCATTAATTTCAAAGGTTTGCAAAAAGCCATTTTGACCCCTTGGTTCAAGGCCCATTTCTTTGTATTGTGCAATAATATATTGTAAAGCCAATTGCTCTCCTGGGGTACCAGTTCGGCGGCCTTCTAACTTGTCATCTGCTAAGTATTGTACATGCGCTGTTAAGTGATTTACTAGTTCAGTGCTTGCTTTCTCTGCTGCTATTCTTAATTTACGTTTACTTTGCGCTGTTGCAAAACTAGAGAACAACAAAACAATCCATAGTAATTTTTGCATTTGTAACAATTTTATGAATACAAAAATAAGCGAGTGAACGCGAATCAAACGATTGCATCATAAATAATTGTAAAATAAAAAAATGAGCCTGAGAATCCGTTCCCAATCTCGTAACTAATAGCCTTTTAATGAACGTACTTTTACCATTCAATTTTATTTTTGAGTAAACCTATTTTACATATTGCCTTGGTGGGTAACCCGAATAGCGGGAAAACCTCATTATTCAACGCCTTAACGGGTTTGAACCAAAAAGTAGGCAATTTTCCAGGGGTTACGGTTGATAAAAAAACTGGGGTATTAGATTTAGAGGATAACAGAAAAACCATATTAATTGATCTGCCAGGTACTTATAGTTTATACCCAAGACGAGCAGACGAGTGGGTGGCTTATAAAGTTTTAATGAATGCAGATGCAGACACCAAAGCCGATTTGGTTTTATTGGTGGCTGATGCAAGCAATCTAAAACGAAATTTACTTTTTTGCAGCCAAATCATCGATTTAAAAATACCAGTAGTGGTTGCCTTAACCATGAATGATTTAGCAGCAAAAAAAGGAATTGGTATTGATATTAGTGGTTTAGAAGCAGAATTAGGCGTTCCTGTTGTATTGGTTAATCCTCGAAAAAACAAGGGATTGGTTGAGTTGAAAAAAGTATTGGCGCAATACGCAAAAATTCCAGCAAATAAAACAAATGCCGATTTTATTGAGAACCTTAAAATGGCTCCAAAAGCAATTGAGCAAGTTCAAAACATTTTTCCTGCACTGAGTAATTATGCGGCAGTGCACTACCTAATTAATCACGAAAATTTTCCATTAACCGAACAAACACAAAAAGATATTGAACAGATTGAATTAGATAATCAATTCAATCCTACCAAAACACAGGCCGATGAAATTATGCAACGCTATGCACGCATAAAACAAATCATGCAAAAGAATGTGGTAGAACCAGATCCATTAGAACAAAAATTGTTTTCCGATAAATTAGACGATGTTTTATTGCACCGTACTTGGGGTAACCTTATTTTATTTGCGGTGTTGTTTTTATTATTTCAAAGTGTTTTTTGGTTGGCTAAATTTCCAATGGATGGAATTGAATTAGTGTTTAAGCAATTAGCTTTTTGGCTAAACCACAACCTTGCAGCAAGTTGGTTTTCAGACTTACTAGTGAATGGAATTGTTGCGGGCATGAGTGGCATATTCGTTTTCATTCCTCAAATAATGATTTTATTTGGAATCATTACTATTTTAGAAGATACTGGATACATGGCACGCATTAGTTTTTTAAGCGACCGACTCATGCGTAAAGTTGGCTTGAATGGAAAAAGCGTAATGCCTATGATTAGTGGATTTGCTTGTGCAGTTCCTGCCATTATGAGTGCGCGCAATATTGAAAACAAAAAAGAACGACTCTTAACTATTTTGGTAACCCCATTAATGAGTTGTAGTGCTCGATTGCCAGTATACACCATTCTCATTTCTTTAGTAGTAGATGATAAATATTATTTTGGATTTTTAAGTTTACAAGGCTTAGTAATGATGGGCCTATATGTGCTAGGAGTATTGATGGCATTGATTGTTAGCTATGTAATGAAATGGGTGATTCAAATAAAAGAAAAAAGTTTTTTCATTTTAGAATTGCCTATTTATCGTGCGCCAAGATGGAAAAATGTGGGCATTACAATGGTTGAAAAAGCCAAAATATTTGTAACAGATGCAGGAAAAATAATCATGATTATTAGCATCCTATTATGGTTTTTATGTTCGCACGGACCAGGCAATCGGATGGAAAATGTAGAAAGAAAATATGCAGCTTTAGCACAAGTGTTACCAGCGCAAAAAGCAGTTTTAGCAAAGCGCCTCTCTTCCGAAAAATTACAAAATTCTTATGCTGGATTATTGGGCCAAACTATTGAACCTGTAATAAAACCACTAGGCTACGATTGGAAAATTGGCATTGCATTAATTACTTCCATTGCTGCAAGAGAAGTTTTTGTAGGTACAATGGCCACCTTATATAGTGTTGAAGAAAACGACAACAATTCGCTTAGGCAGAAACTCCAATCAGCTACACATGCAGACGGAACAAAAGTATATAGTTTGCCTGCCGCATTTTCGTTGATGATATTTTATGTATTGGCCATGCAGTGTATGAGTACACTTGCTGTAGTAAAAAGAGAAACCAAATCTTGGAAATGGCCGGTATTTCAATTCTCTTACATGACAGGTCTTGCCTATCTAATGAGTTTTATTGTTTACCAATTGTTTAAATAATAATATCCTCCCTAATTGTATAGAGAAGATATTATTATTCAATTACCTATTAACCTTCCGCCCAAGCAGCTAGTATTTCTTCGGTATGATTTTTTGTATCTGGTTTTACAATAATCTTTACAATCTTACCAGTTTCGTCAATTAAAAAAGTAGTACGGGTAGTTCCCATATAAGTATGGCCCATAATCTTTTTTTCGCCCCATAAATTGTATTTATCTACAATTTTCTTGTCTTCGTCTGAAATTAACGGGAAAGGAAGGGTAAATTTTTCTTCGAATTTTTTATGGCTCGCAACACTATCCGTACTTACGCCCACTACTTGGTATCCTTTTTTTAATAAAGCAGAATAATTATCTCTTAAATTACAAGCTTGAGCGGTACATCCTGGCGTATCGTCTTTTGGATAAAAATATAGAATTAACTTTTGTCCTTTGTAATCAGTCAATGAAATTGCCTTGCCATTTTGATCCACCGCTTTAAAAAGGGGTGCCTTGCTACCTTCTTTTAATACTGCCATTTTGTTTTATTTATGTGTTCAATCAATCAATAATAACCCTAAAAAATTGGTTTTGTTGGTATTTTTCCAAAACCATTTAAAAATTTAATGCCTTTTTTGGCTTCCTGACCTTACATTTGCACAATTTATTTTTTTGCAACTATGCCTAGAGACAACTCCATCAAATCGGTTTTAATCATTGGTTCAGGACCTATTATTATAGGCCAAGCCTGTGAATTCGACTATTCAGGCACACAAGCCGCTCGTAGCTTGCGTGAAGAGGGGATCGAAGTGATCCTTATTAACAGTAACCCTGCCACCATTATGACCGATCCAATGATGGCCGACAAGGTTTACCTACTCCCTTTGACCGTTGAAAGTATAGAAAAAATTTTAGAAGAGAACGAGATAGATTCCGTTTTGCCTACAATGGGCGGACAAACGGCATTAAATCTATGTAAAGAAGCCGACGAATTAGGGGTTTGGGAAAAATACGGGGTTAAGTTGATTGGTGTGGATATCGCTGCCATTGACACTGCCGAAGACCGTGAAAAGTTCCGCCAGTTGATGGTTCGTATTGGAATTGCAGTTGCACCTAGCCGTGTAGCCAATAGTTTTTTAGAAGGAAAAGAATTTGCCCAAGAAATAGGATTTCCTCTAGTAATTCGTCCATCTTTTACCCTTGGTGGTAGCGGAGGCGGATTTGTACACACCAAAGACGATTTGGATGGCGCACTAGAAAGAGGACTTAAAGCTTCTCCCATTCACGAAGTATTGGTAGAAAAAGCAGTTTTGGGATGGAAAGAGTACGAATTAGAATTATTAAGAGATATCAATGATAATGTAGTTATTATCTGTACTGTTGAAAATTTAGACCCAATGGGCGTTCACACAGGCGATAGTATTACTGTTGCACCAGCAATGACATTAAGTGACACAGCATACCAAGATATGCGCAACAAAGCCACTTTAATGATGCGTTCACTTGGTAATTTTACTGGTGGATGTAATGTGCAGTTTGCGCTCAACCCAGCAACCGAAGAATTGATTGCGGTAGAAATTAATCCACGCGTAAGTCGTTCATCGGCCTTGGCTTCAAAAGCAACAGGTTATCCAATTGCAAAAATTGCTGCGAAACTAGCTATTGGTTATTCGCTCGATGAATTAAAGAATCAAATTACTAAAACAACATCGGCTTATTTTGAACCTGCTTTGGATTATGTGATTGTAAAAGTTCCTCGTTGGAATTTCGATAAATTCAAAGGAGCCAATGATACTTTAGGATTACAAATGAAAAGTGTGGGAGAGGTAATGGCCATTGGAAGAAGTTTTACCGAAGCCATTCAAAAAGCTTGTCAAAGTTTAGAAAATGAAGCGATTGGTTTGGGCTATTATGGAAAAAGTTTAATGAAGAGTGAAGAGATTGTAGAATACATTAAAACGCCAAAATGGGATCGTATTTTTAGAATCAAAGATGCTTTAATGCAAGGTTCTACTATTAAATCTATTGCACAAGCCACTGGTATTGATCGTTGGTTCTTATACCAAATTCAACAAATCTGTGAAATTGAAAAAGAAATTGCAAAATATTCTTTAGACACTATTCCTACTGAGTTACTTAAAGAAGCCAAAAAGAATGGTTTTAGTGATTTGCAGATTGTTAAAATCATGAACAATACTTGCACAGAAGACGAGGTATATGAAAAGAGGAAAGCCTTAGGTATTACACGCGTTTATAAAATGGTGGATACTTGTAGCGCTGAATTTGAAGCGAAAACACCTTATTTCTACAGCACATTCGAAGGATAAAATTTAGTTCAAAATATTTGGCTATTTAACGCCAAATATTTTGACTTTTAAATTTCGCATTAATAAGTTCATGGGTAATACCTGTGTGTAGAAAGATAAATCGAATAATTTATTGCGGTAATTTTTGTACTCCTCTATTGTAAATAAATCATTGGTAGTAGTGGTGTTCCATTTCTTTTCTACATAATCTCCTTTGGTCATTTGCACAATATTATGGTGCGTATAGAATAAAAAATTACGCCCTTTGTGTGTGGTATCAATAATAGATAACCTAAATGAAGGTTGGTCTTCTAAGCCTGGGGTTTGTAAATTAATTTCTGCAGAAACTTCTACATAAATATATTTTTCGCCGATGGGTATTTTAATTTCTGGTAAAATAGTTGTGTCGGAACTTTGCGTGAATATTTTTTGTGTAGTAGGATTTGAATAATCTAACAACAATTCTTTGGTTCCTGTTGGCAATACTTTATTTGCCGGAAAAATTTTATTGTTGTCGCATACATAAGAATTGATCAACTTAAAATTATTGAGCAATTGTTTCATGTATTGTTTAACGGAATCGTTCTCTACATGCTCTTCTAGCAAATTGGGTGTTAATCGATACAACTCGTCTCCTGAAAGATAATATCCTTTATAAATATAATCTGTCATTTCTCTACTCCACTCCATAAACGGCATAGCATGTGTATTTCTAAAACGTACACAAGTATCTAATACATCGCCAAGCCAGTTCACTTCTTTGGGTTTGTTTTGTAAAGCAGGATAATTATTTAATACCAACGAAGAAATGGTTGGCGCCAAATTATTGTGTGAGTTGACCGAATAAAATTTCTTCGGTGCTTTTAACATGGGCGAATAAACAATTAATGGAACATGGTAATCATCTATGCCACAAGTGGAAGGAAAAGATCCTATATGATGGTCTCCAGTAATAAAAAATATGGTGTTCGAATATTCTGGGCGCTTGGCATATTTGGCAAAAAAATCTCTGAAGCAATCATCGGCAAACATATAAGTAACCAATACCTCTTTGCTTTCTTTGAGTGTTTTCTTTACCGTTGATGTATTAGGAATTCCCAACATTTTTTTGTCAAACAATTTTTCGTAACGTGGCTTTTGCTCAAACAAATAAGGCATATGCGTTGTGCCTGTATGATAGATATTTAAATAGGGCGATTCATGTAAAGAATCCATCACTTCAAAACTTCGGTTGAATAATGCATCATCCGGATAGCCCATCGACCAACCTTCAGAACCTACACCCATCTCTTTGTATTTGGCGCCGTATTTAGACAAAATCATGTCTGTTCCTTGTAAGCGCATATAACCACCCATATTATCAAAATCAGGATTAAACCCAATTAAAAAATTAGCATGGTATCCATTTGATCGTAAAATATTGATGAGTGATAAATGATTGGGCATTACATTAATCACAGAAAATCCGCGTTTTCCATAAGGCAAGGAACCAGAAATGGCAGGATGTGCTGCAAAAGTTCCTGGAGCAGTACTTAAAAAATTATCCCAGGTTAAACTTTTATTGGAGAGTGAATCTAAAAATGGCGTAAAGCTTCCTGCATAAGCGCTATCGCCACTAAAATCACGCGACAAACCTTCCACCACCAATATCACAATATTTGGCGGCTTGGTTTTATTTAAATTAAAGAATGAACCAAGTACATCTTTACTATTGTTTTCATGTAATAGTGGAAAGTCTTTTCTAGTAAATGCAAAAGGTTGGTTTTTTTGATAGAACGCAATAGCATCGGCCAATTCTTCTGGCGATAAATTACTAGCATCAAAATTGTCTTTGTTTTTAAAGTATCGATAATTGTCAATTACCCAAAAAACAAATTTGTTGGAAGTAAAATAGTAGGCTTTTTTTTGTGCAAACCATTTTTGAGAAGGGTTAGCATAAGAAAAAAACAAGATAGATAATATAGATGCCGTTAACCATACGCGTATAAAAACCTTGCCAATGACACGAGATTTAAATAGCCAATTGTTTAAGAAAAAATAAAGTACAACATATAATAAAAATGGCAAATACAATAAAGGGCCGCTAGTCATCATCTGCTTAGAAGTCATCCATGATTCCTTTAAACTTCTTGTAAAAAACTCGTGATCGAATGGAGTGTTCCGTTCAGAAAAAACCACAATTAATGCGATATATAAAACAATTAGTAAAGTGTTGAGTGTATGTAAAACGATTCTAGCAGCCCGATTACTTGCCCAGCCTATTAGCAATAAAGGCAATAGAACGATTGCAGCATACAGCAAACAACCCCAAATATCATAGAACCAACCCCCTAGTTCAAAATAAAACGCATGTTTTACAAAAGACTTAGAAGCCACTAAAAAGTATTCATAAAAGCGAATGCCGCAAATGGTAATAACCAATGCCACCATTGCTTTTAGATAAACTTGAATAAAAGAAAGGTTTTTAGTTGCTACCATAGAAAGATAAAAGTACAAAACTAAGTTTTAATTATTTTTGTGATATGGAATTGTGTGATCGGCAGTAACTTGCAACTTATTCGAATTCATGCTGAGTGCCAAATAATATGCCAGACCAACCTCAAGTTTTTCATTCTGTTTCAAAAGCAAGATGGCAGCGATTTAAAATCGCTTACCGGTTTCTGCTTTTTTTAGGTCTATTGGCTATTGGGGTAATAATGATTGCTATTAGAAATATGGATAGCAATGAGCCAGAAATTTCATTGGCAAATAAAGCCATTAAAAAAGTATTAACCGATAAAGTTGCGCCATATAGAGAAAGTAAAATGGCACAAGATTACCGAGGATTTAGAAATGCCATCAGTGCCAAATGGGCAAAAGGTAAAGTGGGTGGAAAAAATGACGATGTACTCGATCTTTCTACCTCGCCATTATTTAGTGACAGCATTGGCATAAGAGCAGCTTTTTATGTAGCATGGGATCCTCAATCTTTTTACTCATTAGAAAAAAATATTTCGAAATTAAACTTAGTTATTCCTGAGTGGTTTTTTATAGACCCTAATGCAGATACTTTATTTACCAATATTGACGCACGTGCACTAAAACTAATGAAAGCGTCGGGTGTAAGAATCATGCCTATTCTTTCTAATAATTTTAAGCAAGAATTTAGGGGTGCTGCTATTCATAGAATTTTAACAAGCCCTATAAAAAAGCAAAAGCTAATCAATGACCTTGTTAAGCTATTAAAACAATACGATTTTGCAGGAGTAAATATTGATTTTGAAGAATTAGAGGCTACTAGTTCTGAAGATATTGTTGCATTTCAAAAAGATGCATACGCACAATTACACGCCAATAATTTTTTGGTTTCGCAAGATGTGATTCCATTTAATGACGACTACAATTTCAAAGCACTTGCTAAATACAACGACTATTTAATTTTAATGGCTTATGATCAATTCCACACAGAAACTAAGCCTGGACCAATTTCTTCGCAACGCTGGATTCAAGCAGCACTAGATGCAATGGATGACCATGTTATTGCGTCAAAAATTATTCTGGGCATGGCTGCCTATGGCTATGATTGGAAACTAAAAAGCAAACAAGTAGAAGTGCTATCTTATCAAGAAGCACTGGCCAATGCCAAGGAAAGCGATGCTGTAGTTGACTTTGACAATGACACTTATAATTTACACTACCAATATTACGATGGTGCCGACTCTATGCATGAAGTGCATTTTACAGATGCCGCTACCAATTTTAATATTTTGCGTTTTGCAACAGAATATCGATTAGCGGGAACCGCACTATGGCGTTTAGGAAGCGAAGACAGTAGGCTTTGGGAATTCTACCATAAGTCAATGACCAAAGAAGCCTTACAAAGTTTTGACTTTAAGGAGTTCAGTAAAGTACCCGCAGGAACTAAACCAGATTATATTGGAGAGGGTGAAGTTTTAGATGTGATTGCAACACCAACACCAGGAATGATTACGCCAGAAATTGACAAAGTTGATATGCTAATTAGCGAAGAAGCATATACCAAACTTCCATCAACTTATGTGATTCGAAAATTTGGCGAAACAAAAAAAAGAAAATTAGTACTCACTTTTGATGATGGACCAGATAGAGTATACACCAAACAAATTTTAGACACACTAGCTTTCTA
This sequence comes from uncultured Bacteroidota bacterium, assembly GCA_903831935.1. Classification (GTDB taxonomy): domain Bacteria; phylum Bacteroidota; class Bacteroidia; order Chitinophagales; family Chitinophagaceae; genus Sediminibacterium. Next base: position 102,034 of record CAIKZP010000031.1, read on the forward strand.
CCATGTGCCTGCAAACTTCTTTGTAGTTGGGATTGAAGCAGAAAATAATATCCCTTTAGTTAAAAGAATTTTTAGAGAAGGGCACGAGCTAAGTAACCATACTTTTTTTCATCCTAATATGGCCAAGGTTAGTACACAGCGCGCCAATTTAGAAATGGACTTAACAAGGTTATTGATTGAATGTATCACAGGGCATAGTACCATTATGTTTCGAGCGCCTTTTAATGCTGATAGTGAGCCCGATAAAAGCGAGGAATTAATTCCTGTAGCATTAAGCAGAAAAAAGAATTACCTAACTGTTGGCGAAAGTATTGATCCCGAAGACTGGCAAAAAGAAGAAGTGCCCAACTTTAATGCAGATACAATTTTTAATCGGGTGGTGGCTGTTTATAATAAGCGAATTAACAACCCCGATAAAACGGATACTAGTGGTGTAAATGGAAATATTATTTTATTACACGATGCAGGTGGAGACAGATCTGCAACAGTAGAAGCTACTGGTAAGATCATACGGTTTTTCCAAAGCAGGGGTTACACTTTTACCACAGTAGCAGATTTATTAGGAAAAAAACCTGAAGACGTAATGCCTGAAGTGCCCAAAGGCAGTGGTTATTATGCACTTCAAGCCAATTATATTTTTGCCGAAATAGGTTATTTGAGTGGTGCATTTTTATATGCCCTATTCTTGTTATTTCTTTTATTAAGCGCCATTAGACTTATTGTGATTTTTATACTAGCTGCGCTAGAAAGAAAAACCGAGACGCTTAAAAATAATACTGCTATTACTATCAATCAATATCCATTAGTTTCCATTATTGTACCTGCATACAACGAAGAAGTAAATGCGGTGAACTCTATTGAAAATTTATTAAAATGCAATTACCCTGTTTTTGAAATCATATTTATTGATGACGGTAGTACCGATGCAACTTATAAAAAAGTGACTGATGCCTTTGAATTTAATTCATTGGTTAAAATATTAACCAAATCAAATGGCGGTAAAGCCTCAGCATTAAATCATGGAATAGAACATTCGGCAGCACAGTATGTGGTATGTATTGATGCAGATACACAATTGGCTACAGATGCAGTGAGTAAGCTCATGCAACATTTTTTAAACCCAATTGGAGGTCAAAAAATTGGCGCAGTAGCAGGCACAGTAAAAGTGGGGAATGAAATAAATGTTTTAACCAAATGGCAGAGTATTGAATATACAGTAGGCCAAAATTTAGACCGAAAAGCATTTGCACAAGTGAACGCTATTACGGTGGTTCCTGGAGCAATTGGTGCATTCAACAAAACTGTTTTATTAGATGCCGGTGGATTTACAACAGACACGCTTGCAGAAGACTGCGACCTTACTATTCGTATTTTAAAATTAGGCTACCAAATAACCAATGAACAAAATGCCGTTGCATTTACAGAAGCCCCAGAAACTGTTAAGCAGTTTTTGAAGCAACGATTCCGTTGGAGCTTTGGGGTGATGCAAACTTTTTGGAAACACAAAGAATTATTGTTTAATACCAAGTATAAAGCATTAGGGTTTATTGCTTTTCCAGACATGCTTTTGTTTAAATACATCATCCCATTATTCAGCCCTATTGCAGATTTTTTAATGGTAATTGGATTATTAACAGACAATGCCGCGAAAATTGGGCGCTATTATTTGGTATTTATAATAGTGGATGCCATCACTGCAAGTATTGCATTTGCCTTTGCAAAAGAAAAAGTATGGAAGTTAGTTTGGTTAATTCCCCAACGACTAATCTATCGATGGTTGATGTTATGGGTATTATTTAAGTCGATGCGTCAGGCAATTAAAGGAGAATTACAACACTGGGGCGTATTAAAAAGAACAGGAAATGTAAAAGACATTGTATAGACACTGAAATATAATCGGAGTAAAAACGAGCATTATTACCCAAAACTGCCCTTCTTTTCTTTACTTTGCAGCAATTTATATCCAGTGCATCATTTTATATAATTGATTCACTATCAAAAGAAACTACCAATAGTTATGAAATTAACTGATATCCAAGTACAAAATGAGAAAGAAACCCGCGGTGGGTTTGGTGAAGGCATCTACGAAATTGGAAAAGAAAATGAAAATGTAGTGGTGTTAACCGCAGACTTAGCAGGCTCTTTAAAACTAGGACCCTTTATTAAAGACTTCCCTAACCGTTTTGTACAAGTAGGTATTGCCGAAGCGAATATGATTGGTATTGCCGCTGGTATGACCATTGGCGGTAAAATTCCATATACCACTACTTTTGCCAATTTTAGCACTGGTAGGGTTTACGATCAAATTCGTCAAAGCGTTGCTTATAGCGGTAAAAACGTTAAAATATGTGCTTCTCATGCTGGCTTAACACTAGGAGAAGATGGTGCAACTCACCAAATTTTAGAAGATATTGGTTTGATGAAAATGTTACCAGGCATGACCGTTATTGTGCCTTGTGATTTTAACCAAACCAAGGCTGCTACCAAAGCAATTGCCAATTATGAAGGTCCAGTATACCTACGTTTTGGACGTCCAAAATGGCCAAACTTTACAGCAGTTGACGGATCGGATTTTGAAATTGGAAAAGCACAAAAACTAAGTGATGGTGCAGACGTTTCTATTTTTGCTTGCGGACACATGGTTTGGAAAGCTATTGAAGCAGGAAGAATTTTAGAAGCAAAAGGCATTAGCGTTGAACTCATTAACGTGCATACTATTAAGCCATTAGATACCGAAGCAATATTGGCTTCAATCAGCAAAACCAAATGCGCTGTAACAGTAGAAGAACACAATGTGATTGGTGGATTGGGTGATGCTATTGCACAAGTGGCTGCAAAAAATTGTCCAATTCCTATTGAATATATTGGCACCAACGATACTTTTGGAGAAAGCGGTAAACCAACAGAACTATTAACAAAGTATGGCCTAGACACACCATTTATTGTAAGCGCTGTTGAAAAAGTAATGGCTAGAAAATAATAGAATAAACCTTGTTTAAATATTTAAACCGCGGCCTTGGTTGCGGTTTTTTTATTTTCATTATGGCGCCAATCTTTCTAAAGTCCAGGAATGATTGTCATTTAGTTTGTAATGCATACGATCGTGCATTCTACTACTGCGACCTTGCCAGAATTCCATAGCTATAGGCTTCACTACATAACCACCCCAATGATTAGGACGGGGAATATAATTTTCTCCAAACTCTTGTTCAAAATGCACAAAATTGTTTTCTATAATTGTACGATCAGCAATCACGGTGCTTTGTGGCGAAGACCAAGCACCAATTCTGCTACCTGCAGGACGAGATTGAAAATAAGCATCACTTTCAGATGCGTGTATTTTTTCTATCCGACCCTCAATACGAACTTGTCGTTCTAATTCTTTCCAAAAAAACACCAAAGAAGCATATGGATTTTCGGCAATGTCTTTTCCTTTTTGACTATTATAGTTGGTAAAAAAAACAAAGCCGTTTTGGTCATATCCTTTTAATAAAACAATTCTTGCAGAAGGAATACCTTGTAACGATGCTGTAGCCAAGGTCATAGCGTTTACTTCGTCAATTTCAGAGTTTAATGCTTCGTCCCACCAACGCGTGAACTGTTCGAAGGGGTTGGCTGCAACATCCGCTTCTAGTAATGATTTCATGCGATAATCAGAACGTATATCAGCGATTGGCGATTTCATAAAAACTTATTTAAAGCAAAGTTAACCTATTCGCTTATTTCTAATTTTTCTGACGCATGTTTTCCTGAGATAAATGTATAAACGGCAGGAATAACAAATAGCGTTAGTACTAAAGAGAACATCAATCCGCCTACTACCACAATCCCTAACGGCATTCTACTAGTACTTGCGGCTCCCAAACTCAATGCAATTGGCAATGCACCTAATGCAGTAGCCAAACTAGTCATTAAAATTGGACGCAATCTTTGCGAAGCAGCTTCTAAAACAGCACTGCGTTTATCTAAACCTAAATTGCGTTTTTGGTTGGCAAATTCCACAATTAAAATACCATTTTTTGTTACCAATCCAATTAGCATAATCATACCAATCTGCGAAAAGATATTAATGGTTTGATCAAAAATCCATAAGCTTAATAATGCCCCTGCAATCGCCAAAGGAACGGTAATCATAATGGTTAATGGATCAGTGAAACTTTCAAACTGGGCAGCTAATACTAAGTAGATTAATACTAAGGCTAGAATTAACGCAAAACTGGTATTGGAAGAACTCTCTACAAAATCTCTAGAAGGGCCACTTAAGTCTGTTTGAAAAGATTCATCTAGTACTTTATTGCCAATAGCCTGCATGGCTATCACTCCATCCCCAATTGTTTTTCCTTCGGCAAGTGACGCTGAAATTGTGGCCGCTTTAAATCGATTAAAATGGTACAAAGTTGGCGGGTTACTATTCTCCTCTAATTTAACAACTGCAGTTAAAGGAATATTATCTCCACGGTTATTTCTAACATATAATTTTTCAATATCTAAGGGTTCATTTCTATCGGCCCTTTCTACTTGATTAATTACAGTGTATTGTTTTCCATTCATTACAAAATAAGCGGAACGCGCACCACTAAAAGCCGCTTGCACAGCAGCAGCAACATCTGTAGTTGTTAAGCCCAAATCCTTTGCTTTTATTCTATCAATAGTTAACTGTATTTCTGGTTTATTAAACTTAAGATTTACGTCAATATTTTGAAAGGTTTTGTCTTTTCTTGCTTCCTCTAAAAATTGTGGGATGACCGATTTAATTTTTTCAAAATCTAAATTCTGTACAATGAATTGAACAGGCAAAGAACCCCTAGAACCAAGCCCAATAGAAATGGTTTGCTCTTGTACTGCAAAAATTCTTGCATCATTAAAGCGGGTCATTTTTTTATTTAATTCATTGGCAATTTCATTTTGAGATCGCTTTCTAAATTGAGGTAATACTAATCCAACCCTTGCACTTCCACCATTAGAACCACTCGAACTAAAACCTGGTGCTGCAGTAAATGAAAAATCTTTTTCAGGAATAGAGTCATCTAAAAAATCTCCCACTTTGTCGGCAATTTTTTGCATCTGGTCATAACTTGTTCCTTCGGGAGCAGACATTGTTAATCGAACACTACTTTTATCTTCTAATGGAGCAATTTCACTTTGAATTCCTTTGCCAATAAAATATATAATACCAACACAAATTGCTACAATCACCCAAGCCATCCACCTGATCTTTAAAAAGGCAGTTAAAAATTTAGTGTAGCCATTTTCCATTCCTCTAAAGAATGGTTCTGTACGCTCATAAAACTTACCATGACCCGCGTTCTTTTTGTTCAAATAAACATTTAAAACAGGTGTGATAGTTAAGGATACAAATGCTGATATTAATACAGCGCAGGCAACCACAATTCCAAATTCACGGAATAAACTACCTACGAATCCTTGTAAAAAAATTACTGGTAAAAACACTACCGCTAGTGTGATAGAAGTTGAAATGACTGCAAAAAATATTTCCTTACTGCCTTCTAATGCAGCCTGCCTGATGGGCAATCCACCTTCGAGTTTTCGGAAGATATTTTCCGTGACCACAATTCCATCATCTACCACCAATCCTGTTGCTAAAACGATACCCAATAAGGTTAATACATTCACAGAAAAACCTGCTAGGTACATGATAAAGAAAGTAGCAATCAAGGATATTGGAATATCTATTAAAGGTCTAATGGCAATTAACCAATTACGGAAGAAGAAGAAAATTACTAGCACCACTAAGCTTAAAGAAATAAATAATGTTTCTTTTACTTCGGCTAAAGATTTTCTAATGTTTTTTGTGTTGTCAATTAATACCGTAAAAGTTATATCTGATTTGTTTTGTTTTTTAATTTCTTCTAGCCTTTTGTTGAACTCATCGGCAATACGAATATAATTGGCACCCGGTTGAGGTGTTATAGAAATACCTACAGCAGGCACCCCATTAAACTTCCAACTAAACTCTTCCATTTCTGGACCAAGCTCAACTTTAGCAATATCAGATAGCCTTACAATACCAGATGCATCTTCTTTAATAATTAAATCACTAAACTGTTTTTCGGTAGTTAACTTACCCATGGTACGAATAACCAATTCGGTATTGTTACCATAAATTTTCCCGGCAGGTAATTCTACATTCTCTTTGTTTAATGCTGTTTGAATATCATTAAAAGCAATTCCATAAGCGGCCAATTTATCGGGGTTAGTCCAAATACGCATGGAGTACCTTTTTTGTCCACGAATATTAACAGAACTTACTTCATTAATTGTTTGAAATCTTTCTTGCAAAACATTCTCAGCATAATCACTCAGTTCAAGTAAACTTTTCGTTTTACTTTGAATTGCCATCATAATAATAAAATCACTATTGGCATCTGATTTACCAACAACTGGTGGTGCATCAATATCTTGTGGTAAATTTCTTGCAGCCTGACTCACTTTATCACGCACATCATTGGCGGCAGTTTCCAAAGAAACACCCAAATTAAATTCAACCGTTATATTACTAGACCCAATAGAACTAGATGAACTAATGCTCTTGATACCTGGAATGCCGTTGATTTGTTTTTCTAAGGGTTCTGTAATTTGACTTTCAATAACATCAGAATTTGCACCAGTATAAGAAGTACTTACACTAATATTAGGCGGGTCAAGTGCAGGATATTCTCTTACGGCCAAAAAACTAAATCCAACCACACCAAACAACACAATCATGATATTCATCACTGTGGCTAGTACCGGTCTTTTTAATGACAATTCTGATATATTCATCTTATTCCTTAAATCAAAAAAATTATAAATAAAGGGAATTCCTATTATACATTTAGCGAATTAAATCTTCGATTTTTTTCACTGAACGAACTTTTAAGGCTGCACCAGGTTTTGCAAATAAAACACCTGTTACAACTACACTATCACCAACATTAATCCCACTAACAATTTCAACTGCACCAGTAGTTCTTACTCCTGTAACAACATCGGTAAACTTGGCTTTGCCATTTTTTATAATCACCAGCTTTTTATTTCTGGCTTCAGGAATAACAGCATTGGCAGGCACCATAATACTTTTACTGTTTTCACCTGCATCTAAATATATTTTTACAAATGCACCAGGATTAGCAGTGGCATTTAAATAGGCGCGAACTTTTAAATTTCTAGTTGCTGCATTAACCATTGGTTCGGTAGCAAAAATGGTTGCTTTTTTACGAGCTGATTTTCCTCCATCAATATCTACTTCAACAGTTTTGCCTTTACGAATAAGATTGCTATAATTTTCTGGTAGTGTAAAATCAATTTTTAATTTACTCACCTGCTGTATACTTGTTAAAACAGTAGCGGTTGTAACGAATGAGCCTTGGCTTATTAAACGCAATCCTAATAAACCTTCAAATGGTGCTTTTAAAACTGTTTTATCAATTAAGGTTTGGGTATATGCTAAATCGGCTTTTAAACTATTTACTTGATTTAAAGCAACATCATAGTCATTTTGGTTAATGCCATTGATGTTCAATAATTTTTTATACCGCTGCTCGGTAAGTTCTGCCAAGTTTAATTGCACTTTGGTTTTAGACAATTGTGCTTGCAAATCGGCATCATTTATTCTAGCAATAACAGTACCTTTTTTAACCACTGTTCCCTCGGGAACTTCTAAAAAAACAAGGCGGCCATTTACTTCGGGATGCAATTCTGCATATTCATTGGCTAAAACAGTACCATTGGCCTCAATGATATTACTTATTCGTTGCGTACTGGCAATAATTACATCTACCATAACCTTTTGGGGGCCAGCATTTTGCTTAAGATCGGGCTTTTTGTTTTTACAGGCAGCAACTACAAAGAAGACAATTACAACTAAAAATATACGTTTCAAGGCTGAAGTTTTGAGTGATTAAAGATAGAAAAAAAACGATACTAGCCCGTGTTCAATATTTGAATGGTTGAACTAATGAAATATTTCGACAAATCCGCTAGTTTCCACAATTTGCTACGTAAATTCAGTGCATAGAATTACATCATCCTTTAATTTACAAAATGTACCAATTTTCGCAAAAATTTCCTGCTAAACGTGCTTTTATAACGGGTGCCGCTTCTGGGCTTGGAAAAGCCTTCTCTATTGAATTGGCCCAAGAAGGCTGGACAATAGGTATGGCCGATATTAATGAGGCAGAATTGGCAGTTGCAGCACAAGAAATTAATGCGCTAGGCGGCAAAGCCCTCGTATTTCAATTAAACGTAGCCGATAAGCAAGCCTACAAAATTGTGGCGGAATCATTTTTACAAGAAGTTGGAGGAATTGATTTGTTGTTTAATAATGCAGGTGTTGGAGATGGAAGTGTTTTTGAGGAATATAGTTTAGAGAATTATGAGTGGATGATAGGTATAAATTTAATGGGTGTTGTTCATGGCTGTTACTATTTTATTCCCACCATGAAACAACAAAAATCAGGACATATTCTTAACACGGCTAGTGCTGCAGCTTTTGCTTGTTCACCAACAATGGCTGCTTATAATATGACCAAAGCAGCAGTGGTAGCATTAAGCGAAACATTGTATGGAGAATTAATGGAACACCATATTCAAGTGTCTTCTATTGAACCAACTTATTTTAAAACAAATGTGGTACAATATGCGCGGGGCGGGGCTTTTGTAAAAAAAGCAACCCAACATTTTATTGATCGCTCTGGCTTAGAAGCAAAAGAAGTAGCACAAGAAATTTTAACCCGAGCTGGCAACAAAGAACTCTATATTATTTTACCAAAATCGGCTAGAAAAATGTGGCAATTAAAAAGACTAGCACCAACTTGGTTTAGAAAAAAAGTAACCGAACAATTTTATACGGCTATGAAAAAAGCCATGAAACGATCTTAGTTTTCATCTCATAAAAAAACACAATGGACGCCAATCAAATATTTAGTTTAAATGGAAAAGTGGCTTTAATAACCGGTGCTAGCAAAGGTATTGGAGAAGCCATAGCCCGTTATTTTGCTGCCTGTGGGGCACGCGTAATTATCAATTCTAGAAAACAAGATGAGTTAGATAAAGTAGCTGCAGCTATTCAAGCAACAGGAGGCGATTGTATAGGAATGGCGGCTAATGCAGGCGATATTGCTGCTTGTAAAATATTAATAGAAAACATCAAAGAACAGTATGGAGGGATTGATATATTGGTCAATAATGCCGCAAGCAATCCTGTGTTTGGACCGATGGTAGATTGCGAAGAATGGGCATTTGACAAAATCATGAATGTGAATGTTAAAGCGCCTTTTGAATTAAGTAGAATGGTGCACCCAATCATGAAAGCTAGGGGTGGCGGTTCTATTATTAATATCAGTTCTATTGCAGGACTCACGCCAGATCCAGGACTAGGTATGTATTCTATTTCAAAAGCCGCATTAAATATGCTTACCAAAGTAACCGCAAAAGAATGGGGTGTTGATGGTATTCGTGTAAATGCCATTTGTCCGGGTTTAATTAAAACAAAATTTTCTGAAGCACTTTGGCAGAACGAAAAATTTCTAAACTATTTTGTTAAACAGTCTCCCATACAACGCATGGGAACTGTAGAAGAAATTGCCGGGTTAGCACTTTATTTAGCGGCTGATGCTTCTGGTTATTGCACAGGAACCGTTTTTACTGCAGATGGCGGAAATACTATTTAATTCAGTGTTTTAAATTGTTTACCATGGAACCAATTTTTGTTACCGATCGCATCAAAAACATTATTCCAATTATCAGGGAATTTGTTATTTCAGAATTAATCCCATTAGAAAAAGACCATTTAACAAGGCCATTTAAGCAAACTGAAATTATTTTACAAGCAAAAAGAGAAAAAGTAAAAGCCCTTGGTTTATGGGGATTACACTTAACAAAAGAAGAAGGTGGCCACGGTCTAACCCTTTGTGAATTTGGGCAGTTAAGTGAAATCATGTCTTTAGCACCTTATTATGGCCAATACACTTTTAATTGCCAAGCACCCGATATTGGTAATGTAGAATTGATAGGAAAATTTGGATCAGCAGCTGTTAAAGAAAAATTTTTACAGCCATTATTGGAAGGAAAAATCAGGAGTTGTTTTTCAATGACGGAACCAGAATTTGCTGGATCAAATCCTACCAGACTGGGAACAACCGCTGTAAAAGAAGGCGATGAATATGTAATTAATGGACACAAATGGTTTACCTCTTCGGCCGATGGTGCTGCATTTGCAGTAGTCATGGCCGTTACCAATCCTAGTGCTGCGCCGCACGAAAGAGCCAGTATGATTATTGTTCCAACCAATACGCCTGGATTTGAGTTGGTGCGAAACATCCCCATTTTTGGAGAGACTGGTGAAGGATGGGCAAGCCATGCAGAAATTCGTTACACCAATTGCCGCGTACCTATTTCAAATTTGATAGGACAAGAAGGTGCCGGATTTAAACTTGCGCAAGAACGCCTAGGACCCGGCAGAATTCACCATTGCATGCGTTGGATAGGTATTGCAGAAAAAGGACTCGACCTACTTTGTAAATACGCAGTTAGTAGAGAAATTGAAGAAGGCGTTTTATTAGGTGAGAAACAATTTATACAAGGCTTTATTGCAGAAAGCAGGGTAGAAATTGATGCCGCAAGATTATTGGTTTTGCGTACTGCGCACAATATAGATTTATACGGTGCAAAAGCTGTTCGCGACCAAATTTCAGGCATCAAGTTTTATGTTGCGAATATGTTTTTAAAAGTGTTAGACCGAGCTATTCAAGTACACGGTGGATTGGGCCTAACCGATGAAACAATGTTGGCTAATTTATACCAACACGAACGCGGTGCTAGAATTTGGGATGGAGCAGACGAAGTGCACAAACAAGCTATGGCAAGAAATATTTTAAAAACTTATGGATTGGATATCAAAAAGAAAAATAAGTAATGACCATTGACGCTGCTATTCCATTAAAAAACAGTGAATCATTTAATATTGATTTGCTCAATGATTATTTAATGGCGCATGCGCCATCCATTGAAAAAATTATTGGTGTAACAAGATTTCCGGGCGGATACTCCAATACCACTTACTGTTTGCAAACAGCACAAAAAGAACTAGTACTACGCATGCCACCAGCTGGTGCACAAATACAATCTGCACATGATATGGCTAGGGAATTTCGGGTACTCAGTTTACTCGAACCGCATTATAAAAAAATTCCGCACCCCATACATTATTGCGCTGCAGATAGCATTCTTGGGGCTCCTTTTTATATCATGGAACGCTTGCAGGGCGTGGTTTTGCGCGCAGGAAATGCACCTGGTTTGCAATTACCTTTAAACACAATGCACGAAATTTCAGTTGCTTTGGTTGATAATTTAGTAGCCCTACATGCCATTGATATTGAATCAACAGATTTAATACAATTGGGTAAGCCAGATGGCTATACTGCCCGCCAAGTTGCTGGTTGGATAAAAAGATATCAAACTGCAGAAACCGATACAATTAACAACATGAATCAGTTGGCAGATTGGTTAACAAAAAACCAACCACCAGCACTTGCTCCAACACTATTACACAACGATTATAAATACGATAACTTAATTCTTGATAGAAATAATCTTGCAACTATTATAGGTGTATTAGACTGGGAAATGGCCACTGTTGGCAATCCATTAATGGACCTCGGCGCAACACTTGCCTATTGGTTTGAAGCCGGAGAAGAACCCGTTTTAAAACACTATAATTTAACTTGGTTAGCAGGTAATTTAACCAGAAAAGAATTGGCCGATAGGTATGCCTATAAAACCGGAAGGGACCTGAAAAATATAGTTTTTTATTATGTTTTTGGCTTGTTTAAAAACGCAGTTATTTTACAACAAATTTACCATCGCTGGAAACAAGGAAAATCGGCTGACCAACGTTTTGGCGCACTCTTACCCATCATTCATATTATTGGAAATATGGCCACTAAAGCGCTAGAAAAAGACAGTATTTAAATGTGCTATTTACTCTTCTCTTTTTCTTAAACTTCCTTTGGAATTATTTTTTGTAGCCTTATAATGCTCGAAACTTTTTTCAATAAAATACCCCAGCTCTAATTCGTTTAATTGCTGCACAATATCGTAGTCTGGTCTATACCGATGCATGAAACTGTCTAATTCAGCGCCAGTTAATTTAGTCACCTTTCTTACAAATGATTTACTAAAGCGGTTGTCTACGTATTTTTCTTGTTCTTGTTCAAGTAAGCGTTTCTGCAAACTCAAGATGCTTTTATTGCGTTTGAAACGAAACATATTAATGATTTCGTCTAAGTCAAAACCAACAGTCATGCTCCCAGGATTGTAATTTGGATTCGAACTCAAACGAAGCGCTGGCTTTTTAAAGTCAAAGATTTTTGCGTAGTCTTTTCTGTTTTGTACAGAATCAAATTTGTAATAATTGTTACGCACTTTTACATCTGGAAGATCAAATGAGCGTACATGGATCATTACATCAAAATTATCGGTGTTTGAAATGGTGTCCACTGCAAATTTCATGGTTGATTTTCCTATCATTGAAAACCAAATAGAATCATTTACCGAAACCCTAATTTGGTATTTACCCAATGAGTCGGTAATAGTGCCTCGTCCAGAATTGCTCAATACAGCAACTGCTTCTAATGGCCTTCTTGCAGATATATCAAATACCCTACCGCTAATTAAAACAGATTGGGCTTGGGTTATTTGTGCAAACAAACCAAACAGTACAATTAAACTAAAATAAAGAAAGTGTAGCCTTTTTCTCAAACAACAGTATTAAGCTGTAATATTAAAACAGTCAGTGCAGAATACAAGATAAGTTCAACGAATTAACGAGTCTTTTGCAGATTTAGATAGAAATAATAAAGATTAGCTCACGCAATTCTTTTTTACCTCCTTCCAAAGGTCTCTATAGCATTGTGCTGCAAAGCTGCTTGCTGCATAGGTTTCCAATGGGGCTTCTTGAATACCCATTTTTTCTACTTCACTCAAATAAGGGATATAATTTTTTAGAAATATCTTGTCTTTGTAGAATTGGTTGATTACCTCGTGGTGTAAATTTTTTCGGTGATCCACCATGCTGAAAAAACATTTCAATTTAGAAGCGTCGAACCCATTTTCTTGAAAATAGTCAACCACTGTTTCGTAAGATCTAATTGAAAGTGTAGTAGGAATATTGGGCATCAACACAAAATCAGCGCCAAAAAAGATAGCATCATGCAACAAAGAAATGCCTGGAGGACAGTCAAGTATAATTATATCATAGGTTTTTTTTAACCCCGATAAAAGTTGCGCAATTATTTTTTTAGACTGTTTGATATCATTTAACAACACATCTGCATACCTAGCAGAAAGGTCGGCAGGTATAATGTCTAAATTTTCAAAAGCTGTTGGCTGAATAGCAGCGGTTAAAGCCAACTCGCTATTTAACAATTTTTTTGACTCGTTTTTTACTTTGGCAGCACAGCCCAAATAAAATGAGCTAGAACCTTGTGGATCAAGGTCCCAAACAAGTGTTTTGTAGCCGTCTTTGGCAGACAAATAGGCTAGGTTAACGGCAGCAGCAGTTTTTCCTACACCCCCTTTTAAATTGTATAATGCAAGTGTGATCATGCTCTAATGTACAAAAAAATATCAAATCAGTAAACTAGTAGTGGTTAAAAACTACCCTGGGTAAGCCATCCAAGCAGTAAACAGCCAATAACAATATAAGGTGCTGGAATGCGATTTGTTCTAAGCAGTAAAAAAGTGGCTGCCACAATAAAAACATCGGCAAAAGCAATTGACTCTCCATTAAACAGGGCAAATAGAAAATTATCTTTAATTAAATAAAAGGTTGCGCCAGTCATAATACCCACTACTGCCGCATTAATGCCTTCTAAGGATCGATAAATAACTGCATATTTTTTAAGATTATGCCATACTGGAAAAAAGAATAATACCAACAAAACACTGGGTAAAAAAATAGCAATGGTTCCAATAACGCATCCTAGTATTTGATGGGCAAATCCGGCATCGCGCATTACCATTCCGCCTGCAAAAGAGCCAATAGAAAAAACCGGACCAGGAATTGCTCTAACCATACCTGAGCCAGTTAAAAAATCTGCCTTATTCATTTGCAATACATCGCGCTTAGAATTTTGCACCACTTTGGTATTTGGACGAGTTACATATTGTTCGTACATCAGCGGCATTAATACATCGCCTCCACCAAAAACTAGGCTACCAAAACGATAGGCATTTTCAAATAAGTTAATGGACTTTCTGTTTTGCCAGTTTTTACGCGTAGCTGTTTCAGACAAATAACCCGCAATACCAAAAACGGCCAGAAAAATTAAAATATTTCCCCACTTGATTTTTTTTGGTGGGATGCCTTTTTGAGGGTGGCGTCGGTCACTAAAATTGGTAATAATTCCTGCAACCAAAATCAAGCCCGGAAAAATCCAAGGTGTTTTGAACGCTAAGAAAGTAGCCACCGTAGCTAGTGCCATAATAACCCGAGTAATAGTATTGTGTACGGCAATGCCAAATATTCTAAAAGTTGAATAGGCAATAAATCCAATAGCCATGGGCTGAATGAATTTAAAAACACCTAATTGCGCATTATTTATACTCAAATAATTCAATAAAAAAGAAAGTCCACCCATTATGGTACTGGCAGGTAATATCCAAATTAATAGGGTTAACAAGGCTAGTGGAATACCGCCTCTTTTGTAACCAATTAATGTTAAGGTTTGGGTAGACGAAGCGCCTGGTAATAATTGGCAAAACCCATTGTATTCAATTAATTCAAGTTCAGTAAGGTCTTTGCGTCGGTGCACAAAGGTTTTCATCATCATTCCCATATGACCCTGCGGACCACCAAATGCGGTAATGCTATGCCAAAAAACAGCCCGTAAAAAAGGGATATGACGAAACATGTAACTGCTATTTTTTTAATCCAATTTCTCTTAAACGCTCGTCTAAATAATCACCCGCAGTAATATCTTCATAAGCCTTAGGATGTGCTGCATCAATGCAACTATCTAAACATGCCAAACTCATTTCGCTTCGAGGATGTAAAAAAAATGGCATTGAAAACCTACTGGTATGCCATAAGTCACGAGATGGATTTACTACACGATGAGTGGTGCTACAAAGTTTGTTATTGGTTAATCGCTGAAGCATATCTCCTACATTCACCACAATTTGGTCTGGTAAAGAAGTTACATTCAACCACTCGCCTTGCTTGGTAAGTATTTGTAAACCATCTGCCGATGCGCCAACTAATAAAGTAATTAAGTTGATGTCTTCGTGTTGTTCTGCACGAATAGCCGATTTTGGCTCGCTAGTAATGGGTGGATAATGGATACAACGTAAAATGGAATTTCCATTATGTATATGTGGGGTAAAATAATTTTCATTCAAGCCCAAATAACTAGCAATGGCTGCTAATAAAGCGGAGCCTGCTGTTTCAAAATGTTTGTAGGCATTAAATATGGTTTCATTAAAAATAGGAATCTCAGCAATTTTTACATTTTCTGGATAACTCTCTTTAATTAGATCGGCATCTTCAACCGTTTGTCCATATTGAAAAAACTCTTTTAAATCTGGGGCTTCACTGCCTTTTGCATGTTCACGTCCAAAACTAGTATAACCACGTTGTCCGGCTAATCCAGCAATTTCGTAGTGTAGCTTTTTTTCTAAGGGCAACGAAAAAAATTGTTGCACATATTCGTATTGTGCTGCAATTAATGCATCGGGAATTCCATGGTTTTTTACTGCAACAAAGCCAACTGTTTCATAGGCATTCCCTAAAGACTGAATAAAATCGGCTTTCTGTTCTGGACTGCCACTTACAAAAGCGGCTAAATCAACTACTGGTATTGCCATAGCAAGAATATTAAAATAATACAGACCATTTTTAATCACACTAAAATACAAAAGAAGATGCAGATACGCATTAATGAAAAGTTCTTATATAGAATTTAATAAATATGGTAGATTTTTTAGACCTTTATTGCATGAAGCAGCATCGTATTTTATATCTATTTGTATTAAGTACCCTAGTATTTAGTTGTAGTACTCAAAAGCAATCTTTCTCATCAAATGAAGCCTATCAATTCAAAGCATTGAACAACGGCCAACCAGATTATAGCGATTTGCATTATTGGGCAGCCCATCCTTATAAAAAAGACCCTTCGGATAGTGTTCCTAAACCACTGTTAGCCAATTACCAAAAAGACTCAGCGGTAGATATTTTTTTCGTTTACCCTACTACTTATACCGATGAAGCAAAAACAATGGGCTGGAATGCATTAATTGATGATGCAGCTGTAAATGCAAAAACAGATTATAGCCCCATTCTTTTTCAGGCCAGTGTTTTCAATGCAGCAGGAAGGGTTTTTGCACCTAGGTACCGACAAGCACATTTATCTGCCTATTATGCAAAAACCGCTCAAGACAGTACCGATGCAATTGCCGCTTTTGAATTGGCATATCAAGATGTAAAAACTGCATTTGAATATTATTTAGCACATTACAATGCAGGAAGGCCTATTATCATAGCATCTCATAGCCAAGGAAGTACGCATACCAAAAGATTGCTCAAAGAGTTTTTTGATAACAAGCCACTCTATTCAAAACTAGTAACTGCATATGTTATAGGAATGCCTGTTCCAACAAATTTATATACGGCTATTCCTAGTTGCAGTTTGCCTAATCAAATAGGATGTGTTTGTAGTTGGCGCACTTACCAACAAAACTATATTCCAGAAGCCATTACCCAAGAAGCAAACAAGGCCATTGTTACCAACCCACTCAGCTGGGGTGCTACTAAAACCCATGTAGACCGAAAAGATAACAAGGGTGGTATTTTACTAAAATTCAATAGTTTGGTAAAACATGTTGCAGATGCAACCATCAGCGATGGGGTACTTTGGACGGTAAAACCACATTTTTTTGGCAATATTTTTTATACCACCAAGAACTACCATATTGCAGATTACAACCTTTATTACCTGAGTATTAGGGAAAATGCCCAAACCCGTATTAATGCCTATTTAAAAAAATAGACCCCATTCTAAAGAACAGGGCCTAAATGGTTTCACAGTAGGAAATTGGATATTACTGCACAGACTACACAAAAAAAGTCTGCTAATTAATTGACAATAGATTAAACGGTTCTGCTGCATTTCCTGGAAAAAAAAATAGAATTAGAACAAAAAAACCTGCGGAACCTCCCAAAACAAGGGTAATTCGCAGGTTTTTGTATGTTACTAATTAGTTTTAGTTACCGTAAACACTTAAAAATTTAATTCGCATAATTTTTAATTGTTCCCAACTATAGTCATTATCGCTGAGCTCTTGACGGGCCACATCTAAAGAAGAGGTTTGGCAACTTTTAAAATAGTCTATAATATCTATCTGATCGTCTTCATCGAGCCATTCGTCAATGGCATAATCTAAATTTAAACGGGTGCCACTTGCAGCAATGGTTTCCATTTCTTCTAGTAGTTCGTCGAGCTTTAGACTTTTGTTTTTTGCAATGGTTTCTAAAGGAATTTTTTTGTCTACGTTTTGTATGATATAGATTTTATTATTCCCTTTATTAGCCACACTGCGCATTACAAAATCATCGGGTTTTTCTATTTCATTCTCTACCACATATTTGGCAATAACTTCAACAAATGGCTTGCCATATTTTAAAGATTTTCCCTTGCTTACACCCTGACATTTTTCTAATTCTTCTAAAGTAGTTGGATACAAAGTAGCCATATCCTGTAAAGAATTTTCTAAGAAAATTACAAATGGAGGAAGGCTTTTTTTCTTGGCTTCTGTTTGGCGAAGGTCTTTCAACATTTCAAATAACTTGTCGTCGGCAGCAGCCCCTGTTTGAGAAGCATTTTCTCCCTCATCATCATCGGCATTGGCTTCTTCGAACAAATTATTCAACACTATTTTAAAGGAACTTGGTTTCTTTAAAAATTGCTCGCCTTTTTCAGTAATTTTTAATAAGCCATATTCCTCAATATCTTTTCTTATTAAATTCTCCAATAACATTTGTCTGATTAAACTGCTCCATAAATGGTATTCTTTATCGTTACCAACTCCAAAAACAGGAAGGCTATCGTGGCGGAACATACTTATTTGTGGAGTGAGTTTACCCATCACTACATTCACAACATAATCGGTAACAAATCTTTCGTCTAAAGCAACAACTGTTTTAAGAATATTTACTACATCGTCTTTTGCTTCAATTCGCTCTTTTGGATTTAAACAATTATCGCAATTGCCGCAGTTTTTTGTTTCCCAATCTTCTCCAAAATAGTGCAATAACACTTTTCTTCTACACACCGCAGATTCAGCGTAGGCAACCGTTTCGTCAATTAACTGTGCGCCAACTTCTCTTTCACTTAAAGGTTTGTCTCGCAAAAAATGTTCTAGTTTAGATACATCTTTGTGCGAATAATATAATACACACAAACCTTCCATACCATCACGTCCAGCCCTACCCGTTTCTTGGTAATAATTTTCAATTGATTTTGGAATATTAAAGTGAACAACAAACCGAATATCTGGTTTGTCTATTCCCATTCCAAAAGCAATTGTTGCAACAATTACTTGTACGTCTTCGTTCAAAAATTGGTCTTGCCTTTCTGCGCGTAATTTTTGATCGAGCCCTGCGTGATAAGCAACTGCTTTAATATTATTTGCCACCAATAACTCGGCCAATTCTTCGGTAGTTTTTCTATTTAGTGTATAAATAATACCGCTCTTTCCTTTATGCCCACTAATAAACTTAACGATACTTTTTACCGTTTGGTCTTTTTTAATTTTGGGTTGAATTTCGTAGTATAAATTGCTGCGATTAAAAGAAGAAATATAAATATGTGGCTTTCTTAGTCCTAGATTTTTTACTATATCACTTTGTACTTTTGGTGTTGCAGTTGCAGTTAATGCAATCACAGGAATGTCTGGATTAATAATTTCCATCATCTCTCGCAAACGACGATACTCTGGTCTAAAATCATGCCCCCATTCCGATATACAATGCGCTTCATCTACCGCAAAAAAAGATATTTTAAGGTCGCTAAAATATTCTAGATTTTCTTGTTTGGTAAGTGTTTCAGGAGCTACATATAATAACTTGGTCATGCCAGCTGTTAAATCGTCTTTTACGGCTTTAATTTGACCTTTATTTAATGAGGAATTTAAGAAATGTGCTACATCGTCTTTTTCACTATATCCCCTTACTAAGTCTACTTGGTTTTTCATTAACGCAATCAAAGGCGATACAATAATGGCGCAACCCTCCATCATCATAGCAGGCAATTGGTAGCAAAGACTTTTACCACCACCAGTTGGCATGATAACAAAAGTATCCTGACCATTCAAAAGGCTATTAATTGCTTTTTCTTGGGTACCCTTAAACTCTCTAAAACCAAAATATTTTTCAAGGCCGGCATGAATATCATAATGATGTTCTGTAGTAATAGTTGCCGTGTTGTCTTTTCTAGGAGAACTTCGCTTATTTATTATTTTGCTTGCAGGTTTTGCAGTTGTTTTTTTTATTGTTGTGGCCATTTATCAAAGTCAATTTTCCATCCCATTATTAGGAATCTACATTACTAAAAGTTAAAACATTTTTTTTGAATCCCCCATTTAAATTGATAATCGGTTTACAATGCTGTAAAATGATCGTTCCCTTAAGCATAGCCATTGCTATTTTTAAGAAAAATAGGCTTACGAAGTTAACGAACTGCAGTTTGAATTAAAAGTTTAAGCTGTTAAAGTTTACATTTGCATTGTATGAATCAATCAATACAAAAAACAGCCCTTCGAACCATTGAATTGGAAGCTGCTTCAGTAGCTGGTTTGTTGGCTTTTATCAATGCCAATTTTGAAAAAGCAATCAATGTAATTCATGCATCAAAAGGCCGCTTAGTAATTAGTGGAATAGGGAAAAGCGCCATTGTTGCCCAAAAAATTGTTGCCACACTCAACTCTACTGGAACCCCTGCCTTATTTATGCATGCAGCAGATGCCATTCATGGCGATTTGGGCATGATACAAGAAGCAGATATTGTATTAATCATCAGTAAGAGTGGCGAAAGCCCAGAGATTAAAGTATTGGTACCACTTATTAGAAATTTTGGCAATACATTAATTGCCATGGTGGGTAATATGGATAGTTTCTTGGCTAAAGAATCGGCCATTGTTTTAAATACCACAGTAAGTCAAGAAGCATGCCCTAATAATTTAGCCCCTACCAGTAGTACAACAGTTCAAATGGTAATGGGAGATGTAATAGCCGTTTGCTTGATGGAATTGAACGGTTTCAGCCAAAGAGATTTTGCCAAGTATCATCCGGGAGGAAATTTAGGCAAGCGACTATATTTACGTGTTGGTGAATTAAGCAAACAGAATGCTAGCCCCAAAGTATTGGCCAGTGCAAGTTTGAAAGAAGTGATTGTAGAAATCACCCAAAAAAGATTGGGTATTACTGCAGTAGTAAACGAACAAAATCAAATTATAGGCATTATTACCGATGGTGATTTGCGTAGAATGCTAGAGAAAAGTAGTTCGCTAGATCAAATTACCGCAAAAGATATTTTAACGCTTAATCCAAAAACAATTGGTGCCGATAATTTGGCGGTAGAAGCATTAGAAATTTTAAGAAATAACGATATTAGTGCATTACTAGTAGCAGATAACAATGAATACCTTGGGGTACTCCATTTACACGATTTAGTAAGAGAAGGAATCGTTTAGTTAAAACAATTTTTTGTTTATAGCTTTCGTTTTATATCTTGTAAAAATATTTAATACGATTATTATTATAACCCACTCTTGAATGAATAAACATCACTATGTAGCCATAATGGCCGGCGGAATTGGGAGTCGTTTTTGGCCAAAGAGTAGAACCAGCTATCCAAAGCAATTCTTAGACATTTTAAATACAGGAAAATCATTAATACAATGGACTTATGAGCGCTACGCCGCTTTTATTCCAAATGAAAATATTTTCATTGTTACTTCCGACGAATATGTGTCTATTGTTAAAGAACAATTACCGCTTTTACCGGCCGAAAATATTTTAGCAGAACCTAGCAGAAAAAATACAGCACCTTGTGTGGCGTATATCTCTTATAAATTACTGCAAAAAGATCCAGAAGCCAGTTTAATTGTAGCACCTAGCGACCATATGATTCTAGACAATGAAGCGTTTAGAAACATTACCCAAAAAGCATTGGATTTTGTAACAGAACTGCCATCACTAGTAACACTTGGCATCAAACCAACGCATCCAAATACCGGATATGGTTATATTCAACACGCACCTTCTACTACCACAGAAGGTATTTATAAAGTAAAAACATTTACCGAAAAACCCGATTTAGAATTGGCAAAAACCTTTATCTCTAGCGGTGATTTTTTATGGAATGCAGGCATCTTTGTTTGGCAAGTAAAAAATGTAATGAAAGCATTTGAATTACACCAACCAGAAATGTTTGAACTATTCGATAACGAGAAAACACATTTTAATACCGCAAGCGAAAAAGAAGCGATCAATAGAATCTATCCACAATGCACCAATGTGTCAATTGATTTTGCCATCATGGAAAAAGCAAACAATGTATTTGTAATTCCTTCTTCTTTTGGATGGAGTGATTTAGGAACTTGGAATAGTGCTTACGATAATTTAGAGAAAGACTATTTAGGAAATGCCGTGACTAGTGAAAATGTAATTGTAATTGATGCAACTAAATGCATGATTTCTGCAACCAACGACAAGCTTATTGTTGTACAAGGATTAGACGATTGCATTATTGTAGATACAAAAGATGTATTATTAATTTGTAAAAAAGACAAAGAGCAAGCTATTAAAGAATACGTTGCAGAAGTGAAAAGGAATAAAGGTGATCGATACTTATAAAACAATCACACCATAAAGTAAACGACTTGTATATGCCAGCAACAAGAACGGTAATTACTGGAACAGGATCTTATATTCCGCCAATGGTAAAAACCAATGGCGATTTTATGAATGCTGAATTTTATGGCGAAGACCATCAACCATTATTAACACCTGCTGCTGAAATTGTAGAAAAATTTAAAGACATTACGGGTATTGAAGAACGTCGTTATGCAAATAATGAAATCAATTCTTCTGATATGGCATTTGAAGCGGCAAAGCTTGCTATTGCAGATGCAGGCATTGACCCAGAAACCATCGACCAAATTATATTTGCACACAATTTTGGCAATGTTTTAAAAGATACCATTCAAACAGATGTATTGCCAGCATTGGCTTCTCGGGTAAAGCAACAACTAGGTATTCGCAATCCTGCTTGTGTGGCTTACGATATTTTATTTGGTTGCCCTGGTTGGATTCAAGGTGTTATTCAAGGTCATGCATTTATTTTAGCAGGCATGGCAAAAAAATGTTTGGTTATTGGTTCCGAAACTTTAAGTAGGGTGATAGATGTTCACGATAGAGATAGCATGATTTTTAGCGACGGTGCAGGTGCTTGTATTATAGAAGCGGTAGATGCCAATACTACCAATAGCGGTATATTATCAACCAGTGTACAAAGCCATTGCATAGACGAAGCATTTTATTTACAGTTAGGCAAATCGAATTACCCCAATTCAGACCCTACTATTCGATACATGAAAATGAAAGGCAGAAAAGTATATGAGTACGCAATTAAAAACGTACCCATTGCAATGAAAGATTGTATTGAAAAAGCAGGCTTACAAGTGAGCGATGTAAAAAAGTTTTTCTTGCACCAAGCCAATGAAAAAATGGATGAAGGATTTGTAAAAGCATTATACAAATTAGCGGGTAGCAAAGAAATTCCAAATAATATCATGCCCATGAGCATTCACCAATTAGGTAATAGTTCTGTTGCTACCATTCCTACTTTATATGATTTGGTTAAAAAAAATTTAATGGAAGGACACAGTATTTCAACTGGTGATATTGTAGTATTTGCTTCGGTTGGTGCTGGTATGAATATCAATGCTATTTGTTACCGAGTATAGCATCAATACCATTTAATACAAGCGCTAGAATTGTATTCGCTAAATACTTTGCAATTAATATCCCCTTACATTTTTCCCTTCCATATAATTTAGGAAAGCTTTGTTAACTACTCTATTACCACCTGGTGTTGGATAGTTTCCTGTAAAATACCAGTCGCCGGTATTGGTTGGGCAACTATCGTGTAAGTCTTCTATTGTTTGATAGATAACTTCCACAACTGTTGACACACCCGGAGGTGTAATCAATTGTGCAATTTTAGCAGAAATTTCTTCGGGAGAAAATGGTTTGTAAATTAATCGAACTAGGTTTTCGGTATGTAGTTGATTACTATTTTGTAGTTCTTTTATTTTATCGGATACTTCTGTTAAAACATGCTCCATATTGCGCTCTTTTAATAAAGCGATGGCTGCGCGGAAAGCAATAAAATCACCCAGCTTACTCATATCAATTCCATAACAATCTGGGTATCTAATTTGTGGGGCCGATGAAACAACAAGCACTTTTTTAGGTTCTAAACGCGATAACATTCTAATGATACTTTCTTTGAGGGTTGTACCGCGAACAATACTATCATCAATCACCACTAATGTGTCTTCGTTTCTGCGAACGGTTCCGTAAGTAATATCATACACGTGTTGTACCATTTCATTCCGATTGGCATCTTCGGTAATAAATGTGCGTAGCTTCACGTCTTTGATGGCAATTTTTTCTTGGCGAATTTTTCTATTCACCATTTCTTCTAATTTGTCGGGCGTAAAATCATTACCCCAACTTAAAATTCTTTCAACCTTAATTTTATTCAAATACTCTTCCATTCCTTTTACCAAGCCATAAAAAGCAACTTCAGCGGTATTGGGAATATAAGAAAATATGGTGTTTTTTAAATCGTAATTAATGTTGTCTAAAACAGTTTTGCTTAAATGATGCCCAAGTGCAATACGTTCCCGATAAATTTTTTCATCACTACCACGGCTAAAATAAATGCGCTCAAAACTACAAGCACGTCTTTGTTTGGGTTCTAGAATTTGTTCAATCTTATAGTTTCCGTTATCATCTACAATAATGGCAGCACCAGGCATGAGTTCCATTACTTCATTTTCACCAACATTAAAAGTGGTTCTAATAGCCGCTCTTTCACTTGCTGCAACAATCACTTCGTCATTAATATAATAATACGCAGGACGAATACCATGTGCATCACGCATTACAAAACTATAGCCGTTGCCAATTAAGCTACCAATGGTATATCCGCCGTCAAATAATGGAGTTGCTTTTTTTAGTACACTTACAATATCTGCTGAATTAGGATGTAGGTTATCTTCTTCTGCTAAAAAATGGTGGATGACCTCCATCATAGCAGCCAAATCACTTTGTTTTTGAAAATCACCTGGATTCATTTTAATGGCATCGAATAGCTCATCGGTATTGACTAAATTAAAATTACCAGCAAGGGCAATGTTTTTGCCCGGCATTAAGTCTCTTTTAATAAAAGGATGACAAAATTCCAGATTGTTTTTGCCTTGGGTTCCATAACGCAAATGACCTAATAGCAACTCACCCAAAAAAGGCAAATGCCCTTTCATTAATCCAGGGTGCAGTTTAATATCAGTTTGGTGTTTTTCTAGCTCGGCAATTTCTTGACCTACCCTAAAGAAAAGGTCGGCAATTGGCTGAGGCGCATTACTGCGCATTCTATATAAAAAAGGATTTCCAGGTTCAGTATTGAGTTTTACAGAGGCAAAACCGGCTCCATCTTGGCCACGATTGTGCTGTTTTTCCATTAACAAGTAAAGTTTGGTTAGCCCATAGGTTACCGAACCATGCTGTTGCAAATAGTAGGAAAAAGGTTTTCTCAGGCGGATGTAGGCTAGCCCACATTCATGTTTGATTTCGTCGCTCATGATGGTTATTAAAAGGAAGTGGCGAAGTTACAACTCCGCCACATTTATTTCATGTTATTTATAAACAGCTTTTATACTTATTCCAAACACGCTACTAACCAAAGAAATACTTTAATAAATACACTAGAATAATTGGTTAGTATATTATTTATTAAGACTCAATTAATACGCCCATTTTACCCATTTGATAGTCTCTAATGGCTTCCATTATTTCTGTTTGGTTATTCATTACAAAAGGACCATGCGATGCAACTGGTTCATTTAAAGGTTCGCCTGTTCCAATAAAAAAATGGGTGTCTGCTAGTGCTTCTAATTCAAACCCATCACCATCTAATTGAAAACTAGCTACATATTTTTCTTCAATAACCGAATTGCCAGTAACTGAAATTTGTCCTTGCATTAAATAAATAAATGCATTGTGCGAAAGCGGAATATCAAAAAAGTATTTGGCCCCTTTTTTCATATTTACAGTAAAAGTGTTTACGTTAGAAAGTGTATGAATAGGACCTTTTACCGCTTCTAACTGACCCGCTATAATATTAATTTGGGTTAACCCATCTGCCGAAATAATAGTAGGTGTGTCTTCTTTGGTTAAGGGCTGATAAGATGGAATATCCATTTTGTGTTTGGCTGGTGTATTCACCCATAATTGAATCAACTCTTGAACACCACCGTGTAATTGTATATCAGCAGGAGGTCTCTCGCTATGTATCATGCCCATCCCTGCATTCATCCATTGTGTGCCACCGGCGTAAACTACATTGTCATTACCCCTGCTATCTCTGTGGTGAACACCCCCTTGAAAAATAAAACTCACCGGACTAAATCCACGGTGCGGATGTGGACCAACGCCAGATTGTAAAACCGGAATATGTTCAGGAACTTTTAATTCAGCATGGTGCAAAAGCAAAAACGGATCAATCTGTTCTGCCTTACGCGAAGGAAAAGGTTGCCTGATTGGAAAGCCTCCCATATCCATTGGTGTAGCGTATAAAATTTTTTGAATGGTTCGGTTCTTTTTCATTGGTATGATTTTAAGCTAGTTCCATTGGTATATCAATTAACAGTAATTCCGATTCTGTATTAGCAACAATGTTTAATACAGCTGTTTCAGAAACACCAAGGCCGTCTCTATTGTCAAGTACCGTTCCATTAACTGTTACACTGCCACTTAAAACAAATACATATACCCCATTGCCTATTTTTTTTATTGGATAGTCAATAGATAAGTCTTTTGAAAAATGGCCCAAAGAAAACCAAGCATCTTGGTTAATAAAAACAGCATTCGCATTATCGGGTGCTACCACTGTTAATATTTGATTCAACCTGTTTTCGGGTAAGAATGATTTCTGTTCGTAACGAGGTTCAATATTTTTTAATTTCGGAAATACCCAGATTTGTAAAAATTTTACTTCCTCTGTTTTGCTTGCATTCATTTCACTATGCGCTATACCACTACCTGCACTCATAATTTGAACATCGTGTGCACGAATGATTTCGTTTCTTCCAGTACTGTCTTGGTGTTGTAAATCTCCAGACAAAGGAATTGAAACAATTTCCATATTATCATGCGGATGCTTTCCAAAACCCATGCCTGCAGCAACGGTATCGTCATTCAATACTCGTAATGCACCAAAATGCATTCTATCGGGATGGTGGTAACCTCCAAAACTAAAACTGTGGAAGCTATTTAACCAACCATGATTGGCATGACCTCTAGAACCGGCTTTGTGTAATACTGTTTTCATATAAATTAATTTTAAGTGTATGTACACCTATCATTGTAAAAAAATATCAACTTTCTTTCTCTCTAATTTTTTCAAGAATCAAATTCAACTGCTTGGCATCTGTATTTGAAATATCAACAACGCCATCCATTAATTGATTAACAGATTGCGTTGCCGCTTCTAACAAAACAATGCCACTTGTAGTTAAACTAATTACCGTTTCGCGTTTATCTAATAATGAACTTGTTCGCTTAACTAGTTTTTTTATTTCTAAACGGCCTATAATCCTTGGTACGTTTGAGTTTTTTTCAATCATTCTACAAGCAATATCCCTTACACACATTTGCTCAGGGTATTTTCCTTTTAGTATTCTTAACACATTGTATTGTTCGTGGGTTAAGCTATACTCTTTTAAAGACTTACTCATAGTGGTTTTTAACCACCAGGCAGAATACAAAATATTCAAAACTGCTTTGTGTGCTTCACTTTTGAATTTTGTACTTAATATAGCTTGTTCTAGTTTCACAGCACAAATGTATGTATGTACATCTATTTTTCAAAATATATTCAAAAAAAATCCCGCTAGTACTTACTAACGGGATTAATATTGTTTTTTGTTTAACTTAATTTCTGGCTTCAATTGCCGCCTTGCGCCACTCTTCTAAACCTGTGCAAGCACCAAAACTTTTGTCAATTGAAATATAATAAGTAGGAATATGTTCTTTAAACCATTTTTCTAAAATGCCCGATTTTTTGTCTTCCATAGCCCTATTTGCCACGCGATTATAGTCTTCCTTTAAATTCTCGCGATGCGGCTCGGTTCTGTTTTTTAAATAAATAATTCTAACTTTTTTGCTTCCTCTTTCATCGGTAAAAACCTGTGGTTGAGAAAAGCTTCCTGGCTTCATATCCTTTAAAGCAATCACCATTTCTTTGTCTACCTGATCCATGGTAATATAAGTAGATCCGTCTTTTCCAGATACGGCACCCGCACTAAATTTGCTACCATCGTCGTCACTAAATTTGCTAACTGCTTCGCCAAAAGCCAAACTACCATCCACTAATTTTTTACGAATAGAATCTAATTTTTGTTTGGTTTCTTTAATTTCTTCGTCGGTTACTGGAGGGATTCTTAATATATGACGAACAACTGCATCATCGCCAGAACGGCTAACCATTTGAATAATGTGCAGGCCGAATTTAGATTTAATTACAGAAGAAATTTGTCCTTCTTTTAAACGAAATGCGCCAGATAAAAATGCAGGATCCCACATATTTTTATCATTTCTATTCAAATTATATTGACCAGCATTTTCGGTTTTTCCTGGATCTTCAGAATAGAATTTAACCAATTGCTCAAATTTTTTGCTGCCAGATTCAACTTGGCGCTTGTAATCGTACAATTGCTTTGAAACATATTCCTCTACATCTTTATTTGCTTTTGGATGTATTACAATTTGGCTTACTTCAATTTCACTTTCGTAAAATGGAAGGCTATCTTTTGGCGTTTTATTGTAGTATGCTTTTACTTCTGTTGGCGTCATTTTAATGTTGTCAACAATCTTGCCGCGCATTTGATCGGCCAGTTTTTGTTCCCTTAAAGCTTCTTTAAAATCTTCTTTCATTTGATACACTGTTTTACCAGCAATCTCTTCAAGAATTTCTTTAGAGCCATATGAATTGATAAAACTGCGAATACGATTCTCCATTTGGTTTTCGATCTCTTCGTCGTTAACCGTTAAAGAATCCTTCATAGCTTGTAATACCAAGGCTTTTTGAATCAATTGTCCTTCTAATACCTGACACTCTGTTGGAATGATGGCATTTTCTTGACCTTGCGCCTGACGCTTTACATCTAAAATGGCATTGGTTACATCTGATTGTAAAATGATTTTATCACCTACTTGCGCAATGATTTTATCGGCAACCACTTTTTTAGTTTGTGCCTGTGCGCCAAATGATCCAACTATCAATAAAATAAAAAATACCTGCTTCATAGATTTCAATATCAGTCAAAAATAGCGATTCAACGCTCGAACTGCGCCATTCAAAATGGCTTTTAACAAAACTTATAAAGTACGCTTCACTTCTTCTTCTTCAAATGCCTCAACTATATCACCTACACGGATGTCGGCGTAGTTTTTAATAGTCAATCCGCACTCAGTGTTTGTTGCAACGTCTTTTACATCGTCTTTAAAGCGTTTCAAGCTGCCCAATTCAGCGGCTTGTCCTTCTCCTTTCGGATACTCCACAATACCATCACGAATAATTCTGATTTTACTGTTACGGGCAATTTTGCCTTCAAGTACAAAACATCCTGCAACGGTTGCCTTATCGAATTTATAGACTTCTCTAACCTCAACATTCGCTGTGATTTTCTCTTGGAATTTAGGTTCCAACATACCTTCCATGGCGCTTTTAACTTCGTCAATGGCTTGGTAGATAATAGAGTATAATTTAATTTCTACTCCTTCGGTATCGGCTAGTTTATTGGCCTGCATAGAAGGTCGAACGTTAAATCCTACAACGATTGCATCAGAAGCCGTAGCCAATAATACATCAGATTCAGAAATTTGACCAACTCCTTTATGTACAACTCTAATAGCAATTTCTTCGGTAGAAAGTTTTTGTAATGAATCACTTAATGCTTCTACAGAACCATCCACGTCTCCTTTAATAATAATATTAAGTTCTTTAAAGTTACCCAATGCCAAACGACGACCAATTTCATCGAGTGTAATGTGTTTACGAGCACGTAACCCTTGCTCACGCAATAATTGCGCACGCTTGGTAGCCATTTCTTTTGCTTCTGCTTCGTCTTCAAATACCCTGAACTTCTCACCCGCTTGTGGTGCACCATTCAATCCTAATATTACTACAGGCGTAGAAGGTGGCGCAACTTCAATACGTTGGTTACGTTCGTTGAACATGGCTTTTACACGACCATAGTTTTGACCAGAAACTATCAAGTCTCCCTGACGTAGTGTTCCGTTCTGAACCAAAATGGTTGCTACATATCCGCGGCCTTTATCTAATGACGCTTCAATAATAGTACCACTTCCTTCCCTTTGTGGGTTGGCTTTTAGGTCTAAAATTTCTGCTTCAAACAATACTTTTTCTAACAACAAGTCTACATTCAAACCTTGCTTAGCAGATAATTCTTGGTTTTGGAATTTACCACCCCAAGCTTCTACTAAAATGTTCATTTGAGAAAGCTGTTCGTATATTTTTTGCGGTTGTGCACCGTCTTTATCAATTTTATTTACCGCAAAAATCATTGGTACACCCGCTGCTTGCGCGTGACTGATGGCTTCCTTGGTTTGAGGCATTACCGCATCATCGGCAGCTACCACAATAATAGCAATATCCGTTACTTTGGCACCACGAGCACGCATGGCCGTAAAGGCTTCGTGACCCGGAGTATCTAAGAAAGTAATTGCTTTACCATTAGGAAGTGTTACTTCATAAGCACCAATATGCTGTGTAATACCACCCGCTTCACCGGCAACTACATTGGCATTTCTAATATAATCCAATAATGAAGTTTTACCATGATCTACGTGACCCATGATGGTAACAATTGGCGCACGTTCTACTTGATCTGCAACATCGTCATTATCATCTTCATCATCCAAATCATCTACGTCTTCTAAACCAATAAACTCAACTTCAAAACCAAACTCACTTGATACAAGTTCAATTACTTCCGCATCTAGTCTTTGGTTAATAGATACCATGATACCTAAGCCCATACACTTACCAATTACATCGGCAAAGCTTACGTCCATTAAGTTGGCTAATTCGCTCACTGTAACAAACTCGGTAACTTGTAAATGATTGTCTTCAGATGTATCACCAACTTGTTCAGCAGCTTCATCACGTTTTGCACGACGATACTTGGCTTTTAAACTCTTTCCACGTCCACCAGTACCAGATAATTTGGCCTGTGTTTCACGGATTTTTTCTTGTATGGCTTTTTGGTCAATTTCTTTATTGTCATCAGCTCCTCTGCGCGTTGCTGCAGTTCTGTCTCTGTTAGCACCACCGCCAGCACGATTTCCGCCGCCGCCAGCTGCACCGCCACGATTAAATCCGCCACCGCCTTGTTGACCTCCACCGCCACCACGGTTTCCGCCATTATTATTGGCAGGAACAATTGGTCTGTTCGGACCAGATGGACGGGCAGGACCACCTGCACTAGCCACACCTAAGCCTTGGCCTTGTTGAGGTGGTTGGTTTGCACCAGCATTATTGTCGGGTTTTTTGTCGACAGGAATACGTTTGCGTTTGCGCTTTTCTTCCCTGCCCATTGGTTTTGGACGGGTATCGCTATTAACAGGTAATTCAATTCTTCCTAATATTTTAGGTCCTTCTAATTTATCTGCCTTAATATTTTCAATTACCGGACCCGCTTCTTCAACAGACTCGGGAACAACTACTGCAACTGGTGCTGGTGGAGGGGTTGGCGCTACAACTTCGGCTTGTTTTTTAGGAGCCGCTTTTTTAGGCGTTGCTACAACTGGTGCAACTGCAGCCGTTTCTGGTGCAGCTTCCTTAGTTGGTGTTTTTTTGGCTGTTTTTTTAGGACGAGTAGAAGAATCAATAGCCGATAAGTCAATTTTACTCAACACTTTCGGTGATTCTAATTCTGGTGCATCTATTTTGGTAACCCCAGAATCATTGGTAACTGCCACATTGGTTGTTTCAACAATTGGAGCAGGGGCAACCACTGGCGCTTCTACTACTACTGGTTTTTCAACCACTGGTGCAACAACTACTGGTGCTGCAACAACTGGATCTGCTACTACTACTGGTGGAGGAGCTGCCACAACTGGAGCTGCTACTACTACTGGAGCAGGTGCTGCTTTTTCTTCTTTTTTATTGAAGCCAATATCTTCTTCGTCTTTTTTCTTTCTTGCTTCGGTTTGAGCGCCTTTTGGTATTTCTACCAAGTCGGCCTTGTTCTTGGCCTGTTTATCATTTTGGAACTCCGCCTGCAAGGCATAATAATGGTCTTCCGTAAGCTTTGCAGTTGGCTTCAGGTCGTCGCGGCTAAATCCTTTCTTCACCAAAAATTCGATCAGGGTATCCTGACCAATGTTGAATTCTTTGGCGGCTGCTAACAGTCTTGGTAATTTCAGTTCTGACATTCAGTTTTTTTTAGTCAACAAACCAAGGGCAAGCCCCGGTTTTTTTTATTTTTAGCTTTTCATCTATCCATTCAAAGTTGTTTACTCAATTCAACACTAAGACAAAGATAATCTCCAAAAAGCGGCTTATTCTTCACGATCAAATTCATCTTGCAATACTTTGCGGACTTCAGTAATCGTTTCAATTTCTAAATCGGTTCTTCTTTCAAGTTCTTCAGCAGATAATTTCAAGATACTTCTAGCCGTATCACAACCAATTCGCTTGAATTCGTCAATAATCCATGGTTCAATTTCATCGCTGAATTCTTCTAAGTCAATATCAAATTCATCCACCACTTCTTCGTCTTCGCGGAATACATCAATTTCATACCCTGTTAATTCACAAGCCAATTTAATGTTTACTCCTCTGCGGCCAATTGCTAAAGAAACTTGGTCGGCCTTTAAATAAACTTCGGCATGTTTTTTATCGTTATCCAATTCCATATAGCTGATTTTAGCCGGCGTTAATGAACGCTGAATCAACAATTGAATATTGGTAGTAAAATTGATAACATCGATATTTTCATTTTTCAATTCACGAACAATTCCATGAATACGACTTCCTTTCATTCCCACACAAGCACCTACTGGATCAATACGATCGTCGTAACTTTCAACAGCCACTTTTGCTCTTTCTCCTGGATCACGAACGATTTTTTTAATTGCTATTAAACCATCAAATATTTCAGGAACTTCAATCTCTAATAATTTAGATAAGAACAAAGGACTAGTTCTTGAAAGAATAATTACAGGTGAGTTGTTTTTTAAATCAACCCTTGCAATTACTGCACGAACGTTTTCGCCTTTCTTGAAATAATCTTGTGGAATTTGTTCAGATTTTGGCAAAATCAATTCATTGCTTTCTTCATCTAACAATAACACTTCTTTTTTCCAAACTTGATAAACTTCTGCACTGATAATTTCACCAATACGATCGCCATATTTTTTAATTAAAGCACTTTTCTTTAAATCGCTGATACGGCTTGCCAAGGTTTGTTTTGCAGCAAGAATGGCTCTACGACCAAAGTCTAGGATATCTACCTCTTCGTATAATTCTTCGCCTACTTCAAAATCTGGTTCAATTTTAACAGCATCGGTATAGCCAATTTCAGCCAATGGATCTAATACTTCGCCATCGTCTACAATCATGCGTCGACGAATAATTTCTAAATCGCCTTTTTCGGCATTTACAATTACGTCGAAGTTTTCATCGCTTCCAAATTTTTTGCGCAAGAGTGTTTTAAAAACATCTTCTACCACCTTCATCATCGTAGGACGATCTATGCTTTCTGCGTCTTTGAATTCCTGGAATGCCTCAATCAGGTTGATACTAGCCATAACTTAATTTTTACGTTTCGCTCTGCAAACCATTTCGGCTTGCAGCTGATTAGAATTTGATTTGTACTGTTGTTGTTTTTATATTATTGAAAGGAATAACTAACTGTTGTGTAACGGCTTTTTTACCCTTTCCTTCTATTGTTTCTAATAAAATATCTGCAGGAGTTACCGCCAACAGGTTTCCTATTTTTTCGCTTCCATCTGCAAATGCTACTGCTACCGATCTGCCAATATTTTTTTGATACTGACGCAACAATTGCAATGGTTCGTCGATGCCTGGAGAAGAAACTTCTAATGAAAATTCTCCTTCGGGATACCAAGCTTTCTCTTCAATTAAACTATAGAGTTGACGATTGATTTTCACACATTTTTCAATGGGAAAACCTGTATCACCATCCATAAATATTTTAATATTATTTGTAGGCTTTATAAACACACTAACCAAAAAATAGGTAGGTTCTTCTGCCAATAACAGTTGAATTAGCGCCTCTATTTCTTTTATTCTTGTTTCCATTTTCAAAAACTTTCACAAAGCAGTAATTGCTGCTTTGATTTAGAAAATTGTTCCTTTTTTGTGGCCTTTTGACTCAAAAGCTTCAGGTATAGAAAAAGGAGAAGGGAACGGTAGCCGTTCCCTTCGTGTGTATTTTTCTATTGCAAATATAGTGGAAAACTAGATTATCTTCCAAATTTGATGATTATCTTTGTTTTCTATGATCAAGATGATTTTTTATGGACTGGTTGCTTACCTGATCTATAAACTGGTTTTTGAGCTGGTTATTCCCGTAGGCAAGGCAAGTGTTCAAATGAAAGAAAAGTTGCAACAAATGCAAGAGCAACAGCGGTACCAACAGCAACAATCAAGGCCAACTGCCGAACCTACCCCTGCGCCAAAAGCCAAGGAAGACAAAGACTATATTGATTTTGAAGAGGTAAAGCCTTAAGTAATTCTATTATTATAAATCTAATTCTGGCAAGGTCTGTGGCCATTGCAGGTGAATGGTTTGTAGGCCAACTTGATTAGCCGCTTCAATATTTTTTAAAGTATCGTCTATAAAAACAGTTTCTGCAGCTACTAATCCATGGTTTTCTAAAATTTGAATAAATGGTTCGAGCGATGGTTTGCGCAAACCCATTTCTTGCGAGTAATACGCTTTTTCAAAAAAATCATTAAAATTGGTTTTACCTGTTTGATTAAAATAGGTTTCTAAAAATGATTCGTAATGAATTTGGTTGGTGTTAGAAAATAAAAAGATTCGATACTTATTTTTTATGCTATCGAGCCATTCCAAACTAGGCAATCGAAAATCAATTAGCAAAGCATTCCATGCAGTTTTAATTTGATTGTTAGTTAATGCAATTTGAGTGGCATTCCTAAATGCATCATAAAATTCATTTGGGCTGATGGCGCCAGTTTCTAGTTGAATAAACAAATCGTTTGAGTGGTGCTGGGTGAACATTTCAGAAAAATTTTCAACACCTAATGCAACAAATGCTGCTTCTGTTTTTTTAAAATCAATGTTAAACAACACGCCTCCTAAATCAAAAATGATATTTTTTACTCCTTGCATACTTAACTGATTTTATGTAGTGGATTTTTTTGCAACACAAAGATATTAATCAAAACGGTCTCGTGATTGAATCTAATTTCTTGCTCTTTGTTTAGCACACACCAAGGCAATAATTTAGCAATAAAATCCTTTGCTACCAATCGTTGCGGAGTACTTAATAGTATGGTGGTGCCTTGTTGAATAAACTGTTCTAGCATTAAAAATACCGTTTCAAAATCGGAAGGATTATAATTAATATCACTCAATAATAAAACTTCTGCTTCTACAGATTTGGGTATTGCTTGCCAATTAATTAAGGCGCTAGAAATATTTGATACTTGATTATCTGCAATATTTTTTTCTAATAATGCAATAGCGGCTGGCGCATAATCACTGCAACAAATATGGCTAGCATATTTTGCAGCCACAAAAGAAGGCAAGCCAATTCCTGCAGCTAATTCTAGTAGTTTTTTATTTTGAATATAGCTTGGATTTTCTTGTAAAAAATTGGCGAGCGCAATGGCCGATGGCCAAATTTTTGCCCAATAAGGAAAGTCTAATCCTCCCAATTGATATAGCGCCTGCAATTGAACAAAATCAGGAACGGCCAATTCTATGGTTGTGTTTGGAACCAAATACTGTTCAAACACTAGGTCTTGTAACAACAGATGGGCATTGGGTGCTTGCATATACAACTGGTTTGAAAAATAATGGAGCAATAAGCGCAAATCAAATCAACAATATTACTGTAGTTTCGCAAAAACAATTCAACAATCATGAGCGAAAATGTACTTACACAAGGAAAAATTCACACCGAAAAAGGTGTTTTAACTTTTGAACTTTACGATGATGATGCGCCCATTGCTGCTGCAAATTTTAAAAAACTAGTTTCCGAAGGTTATTATAATGGCTTGAAGTTTCACCGTGTGATACCAAATTTTATGGTACAAGGCGGTTGTCCAGACGGAACAGGAGCTGGTGGACCAGGCTATTCCATCAATTGCGAAACCTCAGGTGTTAAACAAATACACGACCGTGGGGTAATGTCTATGGCACACCGTGGCAGAAACACTGGAGGATCTCAATTTTTCATTTGTCATAACCGTCCAGGTACCCGCCATTTAGACGGCGTTCATACCTGTTTTGGTAGAATCATTGATGGCCTTGATGTAATTGACGACATTAGAGGCGGTGATATTATGACCAAAGTTGAATTGATCTAACTAATTATACCGTTTTTTTAGGAGGTAAAGCAAAAGCAGCCGCTTCGTGTTCGAATTGTCCATTATGGGCACCGTCGCAAAATGGTTTGTTTTTGCTTAACCCACAACGGCACAAGCCAATTACTTCCCTTCCGGCTAAATCATAGCTGTTTCCTGCTCTATCTACAATGGTAAAATCACCTTCAATTTTAAGTGATCCGTTATTGTTTACTGTTATTTTAGTTGACATATTTTTGGTTTTGAAGCGAAGATAGTGGTAACAAAGATTACCTCATCAAACTTTGATTAAGGCATTACAATAATGCGAAAAATTAATTTTATTACAATGACCCAGTTGGTTTGCGATGGCCATATACAAATTGTTCCATGGCAGTCATAGACTGAATAGCATCTGCTGCAGTACATGGGTTATTGCCATTGTTTAAAAAATATTGAACAATTTTTTCAATCATTGGTTGCTGAATATGGGTAGGTTGTTTAAAAGATAGCACTTCTGTTCCTGCTTCAGTTTCAACCGTTATTTCATTGCCAAAAACTGGAAATGAAATTTTACCTGCCGATCCAATAATTTCAAATACGTCTTTGTGCAATGATTCTGCCGCTGCAAAAGACCACAACCCATTAAATAGAATATTATTATTTAACAACATGGTGCCTGTTACTATATCTTCTGCTGCATATAATTTAGCTTGGTTAGCAGAGAATCCTTGCATGCCAAGGGCTTTGCCAAAAAAATAAAATACAAGGTCTAGTTGATGGGGCGCCAAATCGTAAAACAAACCGCCACCTGCAAGTGCAGGGTCAACACGCCAATTTGTTGCTGGGTTTTCCATTTGCGCCGATTTATCGGGTTGTAACATGGTAATAGTTACTGCCCTAATTGCGCCAATAGTATTATCTGCCAATAATTTTTTTACTTGTAAAAACATAGGTAAGGCACGACGATAATGTGCAATACATAATTTGCCACCCATATTATTTGCTACCGTTTGCATTCGTAAGCATGATGCAATATCGGTACTCATTGGTTTTTCTACATACACATTTTTTCCAGCCTGTAATGCAGCAATAGCATAGGCTTCATGGTATTTTGGTGGAGTAGCAATATAGATTGAATTAATAGTTGGATCATTAATCAATTCATTGGCATTTGAATACCATTTGGGTACGGCATGGCGAGTTGCATAGTCTTTTGCTTTTTCGGCGTCTCTTCGCATCACAGCAATTAATGCAGAATTGGGCACTTTATTAAAAGCCGGACCAGATTTTAATTCTGTTACATTTCCACAACCAATAATGCCCCAATGAATAGTAGCAGCAGTATTAGGCAAATTTGTTTGCATTGATTCCATACACCAAAAATTGAGTTCAATAAAGTTAATAAAGCAAACATTCTAGCGCTTAGAAATTTTTTGAAATCGCAATCAAAAATGACTGAATTAACTTTAACCGTGGAAATACTTTGTAATATATTTTCAAAATATTAAAAGACATATTTATTTAATATTAAACAAGCAACGTTTTGTATGAGAATCACGTCTAGTAATTATAGAAGTTTTAACAAGCGTATGCAATAACTAGCATGAATATTGAGTTAGTCTTTAATACGTTTAAGTTTTACCAAAATTGAACCCTAAATATATATTTTGTGCGTAAAGTCTTTTTTATTGTAGGATTAGTATTGCTTGCATCCATTGCTTGCAAACACCAAATGGTTGTTCCGGGCACATCTACGTCTCCTATTATTATTGCAAATCCTGGAACTGGAGGAGGCACAACTAGTAACCCATCCGATACAGTATGTTTTAACAGCGAAGTGCTTCCATTATACCAAAGCTATTGTGCAAGTGCAGGATGCCATAGTGCGGCATCGGCAAGATCTGGCGTAGTTACCACAGATTATTTTAATATCATGAAAGGGATTCGAGCAAATAGCCCGAACTCAAGTAAATATTATACTATTCTATTTAACGACATGCCGCCAAGAGGTAGCCCACAAATGACTGCTGCTCAAGTTGCCACTATTCAAAAATGGATTAGCCAAGGCGCATTGAATACGCTATGTATGACTACCACTTGCGATAGTACAAAAACAACTTATTCCAACGGCATCTCAACACTATTTGCTACTTATTGTAATGGCTGCCATGGGGTAGCTCCTGGGTCTGGTAATATTATTTTGGGCGATTATACCAATGCAAAAAATACGGGTATTTCTATAAAACAAAGTTTTTTAAATGACATTAATTATGCTGGTGCAACGGCTGCAAAGAATATGCCTCCTGCTGGAAAACTAAGTAGTTGTCAAATTCTGCAGATTACAAAATGGATCAACAATGGTTGCCCTCAATAAATTTGTTATAAAAAATTCTACAATGAAATCAATTGTTTTTTGTGCGCTACTTGTTTTTTTTATTTCTGGATGTTATTACGATAAAGCTGAATTAACTTATCCTGCTACTGCAACTACTTGCGATACTACTGCTGTGAAATATAGTGTAGATATGGTGTCTATCATGAACACCAACTGTAATAGTTGTCATGGTGGAACTGCTGCTGCTGGGGCTGGTATTGTACTAAGTACTTATGCAGGACTAAAAGTGTATGGTGCAAATGGACAGTTACTAAACTCGGTATTGCAAAATGGAACTGTTTCTGCTATGCCAAAAGGTGGAGGTAAATTGTCGGACTGTGATATTAATAAAATTAGGGCTTGGTTAAATAATGGAATGCTAAACAACTAAATAAATATATGAAAAGAATACTCCTATCGTTTTTAATACTTGCGTTAAGTGCTAGCGCAATTCAAGCACAAAAATTATTTGCCACCAAAAAAGGTCAATTAAAATTTAATGCAACAGGTGGTGTAGAAGCAATTGCTGCAGTAAACAATCAGGTGGACAGTAAAATGGTAGACAAAACCGGGCAAATCGTTTTTAGTGTTTTAATTAAGGGCTTTAAGTTCGACAACCAATTAATGGAAGACCATTTTAATGAGAATTATTTAGAGAGTACCAAATTTCCAAAAGCAGATTTTAAAGGATTTATTTTAAATGCTGCAAGTATAGATTTTTCTAAAGATGGCAAACACAATATTACAGCCGAAGGAACATTAACCATTCACAATGTTGCACAAAAAGTTTCTGTACCAGGTACTTTAACCATTGCTGATGGAAAACTTAGCGTGATGGCTAGTTTCAAAATAAAAATTAAAGACTATGGTGTAACCGGATTATATATAGGCGATAAAATAGCACCTGATGCTGAGATTGTGCTCAATTGCAAATACGATTAAATTAGTTCGATTTTTAAATTTCAAACAATATCAAATGCTAGATATTAAACGCTTTCTGCTTACTACTGCTTTGTTTTTTGTAGTGCTTTTAAATACAGAAATTTTATTTGCACAAACAATTGATTTGTTTGCTATGCAAGATGCGCAAGACAAGAAAGACACAAAAGACAAAACAGATATTGTAACTGCTACTTTTAAAACAACTCGTTTAATAAATGGGCAATCCATTGAAAATGTTGGAAGGGGAATTTTAGATGTAAAAATATCTCACCGATTTGGCACACTTAATTCTGGTGCATATAATTTATTTGGATTAGACAATGCCTCAATGCGCATGGGTGTTGATTATGGTATTACAGATCGATTAATGGTTGGTGCAGGTAGAAGTACCTATCAAAAACAATTCGATGCTTTTTTAAAGTACCGAATTATTCGTCAATCAACTGGAAAAAGGTATATGCCATTCTCTGTTAGTTATGCCGCTTCTATTGCATTAAGAACACTTGATGATCCTAATGCTACTACGGTACAAAAATGGTATACCGATAGACTTTCTTATACGCACCAATTAATTATTGCGAGTAAATTAAATGACTTTACTTCTTTACAAGTAATGCCAACACTAATACATTACAATAGTGTTCCATTGGCCAAGAATCCGAATGATTTAATTTCAGTTGGTGTAGGATTTAGAGAAAGACTTTCTAAAAGGGTCAACTTAACAGGAGAGTATTATAACCAAGTAACCCAATTAGAAGGGTATTTTAACTCATTATCTTTGGGCCTTGATATTGAAACTGGTGGACACGTT
Organism: uncultured Bacteroidota bacterium; assembly: GCA_903831935.1. GTDB lineage: Bacteria > Bacteroidota > Bacteroidia > Chitinophagales > Chitinophagaceae > Sediminibacterium. The sequence goes on from CAIKZP010000031.1 coordinate 142,091, forward strand.
TTTCAATTTCATGTATCTAATTCAACAGGCATGACCGATAAAACTTTTATTACAGAAACCACTGGTCAATGGGAGAAAGGAGATATTCATTTTGGATTTAATATTGCTCGGGTATTTACCGTAAAAAAGAAAAAGGAAATTAATTAGTAACACTATGTAAAAATGTTTACTAATTAATTATGACTGATTTGATGACTTTTTAATACTGTAAATTTAAAATTTGCTCCTTTTTTAAGTTCAGATTCTACCCAAATTTTACCGCCACATTTTTCAATAATTTTTTTACACACAGACAGGCCTATGCCTGTTCCTATATATTGATTGGCAGTATGTAGCCTTTGAAATAAAACGAAAATCTTTTCATGGAATTTAGGATCAATACCAATACCATTGTCCTTGATACTAAAGATCCATTCTTCATCGGTTTGTTCTACAGAAAAATGAATCTTTATTTTATCTGTAGATCTATATTTAAAAGCATTTCCAATTAAATTATTATATAGTTGTGATAGGCCAATTCTACAAGCATTAATTACAGGGAGTTCATCAATAATAACCTCAACGTCTAGATTAGTATTTTCATTGGTGTATGACACTAATATATCTTCAATCACTTCTTTGACTGACACTTTTTCTATATTAATAACATTGGCGCTCGACTTTGAATATTCTAATAAATCAGAAATTAATAATTTCATTCTATTGGCGCCAGTAACCGCATAATGAATATATTTTTTTCCTGTTTCGTCAACCAAAGCCACATACTTTTTTTCAAACATTTGTAAAAAAGTACTCACCATTCGCAAAGGCTCTTGTAAATCATGTGAAGCCACGTATGCAAATCTTTCTAATTCTAAATTTAATGCACTAACTTCTTCTACTTTTTTAATTAAAATATTGTTTGTTTTAATGGTTTCTTCTTCAATTTTTTTTCTGTTGGTAATATTTTTATCAACGCCTATAAAACCTTCAAGATTTCCATTTTTATCAAATAATGGATAGCCATTGGTTAATAAACAAACTGCATGACCTTCTTTGTGGATATTCCAATTTTCGAGATCTTTAATCGATTGTTTATTTGCAACAATCTGTTGAAAAATTGTACCAACCCTTTCCGCTTCAGTTTCGTCCATAAAGTCGAATGGTGTTTTTCCAATCATTTCTTGTGGCGTATATCCCAGGTGTTCTTTTACCTTTTCTGAACAATAAGTGTATTCTCCGCAAGCATTAACTTCCCAAGCCCAATCGGCAGAACTTAATAATACATTTTTTAAACGCCTATTTGTTTCAATTAATTGGGTTTCATTTTTTTTGCGTTGTGTGATCTCTCTAGAAAACACAGATATACTATTAATACCAGTTGGCTCATATATTGGACTAAAAATCATTTCAGACCATCTATTAATATTAAGTGATGGTAGGTTTAAATGTATTTCTACTGCAAATGATTCTCCTTTAAAAGCACGTTTAAAATAAACTGACCATTCCTTAATTTGAATTTCATGTAATAATAAGTCCTTTACAATATTATCGCCTATTTTGAATGGCGGACGAATGGCTATTGATTGAGCAAAATCAATAAAGTTTGTATTAGCAAAAATTACATTTAAGTGTCTGTTTACAATATATACTAAATCAGTAGAAAATTGAATGGCCGATTCATTAATATCAACTTTCTGATCTAGCTCAATTTGTAAAAGCGTTTCTTCTTTAATTTCCATTAGATGGTTTTATTAATGATTAAATCGCTTCAAAGTAGGGGGAGTAGGAACTAATTGAATTGAAAATAATTTGTTTAAAAAGATTTACGGTATTATTAATGGCTTCTACAGAATCTGCTTTTACTATGTATAAATCTGCTTTAAGGTCTGCACAAAAGGTTTTATCTGCAGCTGAATTTGATGAGGTATACATAACAACCGGTATTGTAGAAAATTGCTCTTTCGATTTAATAAACCTTAGAATTTCTTTTCCATCAATTTTTGGCAGATTAATGTCTAACACAATTAATTCAGGCGTTTGTGCATCGATAAATTTATTTCTCTTTAAAATATAATCCATTGCTTGCTCGCCATCTAACACCACATTTATACCAGATTCAATTCCTGCATCCGTTAAAATTTCAGTTGTTAAAAAGATATCTGATTCATTGTCTTCAACAAGTAATATGGTGGGGGAATTCATATTAATATCAATTTTAAAAATTATTCTGCGGTTCAAGTTAAATGATATAATTCACATTTGAGCAATTGTCAAACGATTTATTTACATTTTATTGGCTTTTTTGCCGATTTTATGAAAGTTTAGACGATTTAGAAGTAAAACTAATTGACTATTGGTCTATGGTAGTGATAATTATGCCAGTAGACTTTAAATGCTAAAAAAATAGTAAAAACGGTGTGTTGTAAATTATTGGTAGATCAACAGAAGAAGATTGGGGGTTTGTAGAAATTGAAAGGCAGCTCAAATAGAGCTGCCCATTTCCCCCCGGAAATTTTATATTCAGCTAAATTTTCAATTTTTTTTTATTAGTTTCCAAATTTCCGTTTGATATATTTAGCATTCGTGTTAATTATTTTTAAAGCACCTCAAATTATTTTTATTCATAGATATATGTATTACACAAGTGTATTATATGTATTATATTTCCTATTATATTAATAAATACTTACTTTTAAAATGCCATAATTTAAACACAATTACATGAAATCCCCCCGATTGCATTTAGTATTATTATTGATACTTATTTATCCTACACTAATTTTTAGTCAGTATAAAATTGATACGCTTTACCAGCATTTAGAAAACATTCACTTTAAAGGCATACTAAATAGTAAGGAACCCAATAGCAAATTCTTTGCTTTTAATAACGGTATGAGTTGCTTTTCGGATGTTCAGCACTATTTATGGTACAAAAACAAACTGGTTGTTCAAATAGACGGATCTGGTAAGTTATTTGAAATACAGCCAAAATCTCCAGTATCAAGACTCGACAGAACCTGTTATGAAGGCTATAGTTATGGCGCCTTCAACTTTGTTTTCAATGACACCATTTTTAGTTTGGGGGGCTATGGATTTTGGCAAATGAACGGAATGTTGCGATATTATGATGAAAAAACGGGAGAATGGATTGTTTGTAAAACGAATAAAACAGTACCTGTAAAACAATTTATTTGTAGTAATACTTATTTTGATGAAGCCGATAAAAAAATCTATGCCATATACACAAACATAAAACCACTTTATATAGAGGATTCATTGAAATACGATAAAACGGTTTATGTGCAGTGTTTAGATTTGATAACTAAAAAATGGTTAGATGCGCCAAAAATCTTGAACGCGAAAGAATTCGACAATAATGCATGGCTTATACCTCCGTATTTCCATACCAATAAAGGACTACTTATTAGGTACGAAAATGAAATTGTTGTATTAGACTTTAAACACAATGAGATTAAAAAAATCGAACCCATTACCAAGGATATTATTTTAAACCAATTGTATGTTGGAAAAGAATTATTGCTATTTACAAAAGATAGTTCCTTAAACTTTTACAACACTATTACAGATAGTATTTCAAGTGTTGTATTAAAAACTAGTCATTTAATTGGAACAGGTATTCCTATTTATCAAGAAATGAAAGCAGCACCATTACTGCAAAGCAAACAAGTAATTCTATTGTTTTTAATAGTATTGGGGATTGTTGTTTTTGGATATTTAATTTATAGAAACAAAATATTAAAACAACAAATTAGTCAACTTAACAATGGGGTCGAATTAACTAGTCGGGTAAAATCAAATCAAGAGTCCATCATTCAACACCCTAATTCTTTTAAAGAAAATTTATCTGAAACAGAAAAGAGTTTGGTATTATTATTAGAGAAGAACACATTAAATAATACAATGACTTCGGTGAGTCAAATGAATGATGCACTAAGTTTACAGAAAAAACCACTGAAAATTCAAAATAATATTCGTGCAGCAACAATTCTACTCATTAATAAAAAGTTCATGGTATATAGTGGCTGTAACGACGAGTTAATTATTAAGGAGCGAACTGAATTTGATAAACGATTCTTTGAGTATGCTATCTATAAAAAATACTTGCATAAACTAAAATAGTTGATGCAAGTATTTAACTAATTGATGATTAAAAGTTAATTAAATAACGTAGTATAATAATTATACTGCCCCCAACAATTTTTTAGCGTAGTCTACACATTTTTTTGTTTCTTGAATAGCATCGGAACCAGCGGGAACGTCATACTCTAATTCAATGGTAGCAGGTATTGCGTATTTTTTTTCTTTTAAAAGTGTAAAGATTTCTTTTAAAGGAGTATCTCCTAATCCCCAAACAACATTAGCGCCACCCTTTGTTTTGGATAGCCTGTCTTTAATGTGCATACTAGTTATGCGATCGTGTTTGGCTTCTATTAGCGCAAGTAAACTTTCTTTTGTATTGTTTCCACCGGCTGCTATATAGTGCCCACAGTCGAGATTCATAGAATTATAAGGCGATTGGCTCAACGCTATATCCCAAGCGGTATCTGTTGCTTGTGTATGTGCATGGTAACCAATATACATTTTATGTTTGGCCGCTAATTCACCCAATCTTTTTGAATGTGCCGCGTTAGGAAGTTCTATGGTAACTGAAGTTGCGCCCAATGCTTTTGCTGCATTAAAAGCATATTCAATTTCTGCATCGGTATTTTGTGCATTTAATGCATCTGGTTTAAAAGCATAAATACTTACGCCAGCTTTATGGAACATTTTACGAATCTTAATAAATGCATCCATAGAAACGTTTGCACGCCAATCTGCTACTTGTTGTTGATAGGCAGTTTCTTGTTTTTTTTGTTCGTCTGAAATAGTTCGGGGTTGTCCTGCAACACGAGGTGCGCGTACAATATTATTTACCGGTTTACCAGCATAGGCTTCTATTGAATCGCCCATTAATTCTATGGCACTAATATTTGAATCTAAACAGTATTGTAAAATTTGTTCGGGACTACTAGGCAAACTTCTCCAAGAATAAGTAATGGCACCAATTTGAACACCCAAAATTTTTGAATTGGGTTTGTTAAGAACAAATGCATTTGCTAAAACAGATTTACCTGATATAAAAAGCGTTAAGGAAGCTACACTTGTTTTGTATAAAAAATCTCGACGATTGGTTGGGTTGGCCATTTTGCTTGAATTAGAAATTCTATGATTATAATCTTTTTACTAAAATAGGGTCTTCATTTACGCCTTCTATTTTCATTTTATATCCTTCTGAAGTAAGATAAATTGTAACTGCAGGCTTATACAAATTAACAAAAATAGGCGAGGTTGGTAAATCTTGAATCCAGTCTTGACGATTCATTAGTTTGAAAACAGTATTGCCATTCCATCCTTTAAAATCGCCATCAATATTAGATTCTATTACTTCTTGTAATTTATTGCAGGCAATTAAACGGTCAATACCTTCAATTTTCATTTTATATTTCTTTCCGTCTTTATACACCACAATACTAGGTTGTGCTGTTCCGGGTTTTTGGTTGATTTTATCGTTGATTTCGTAAAAATTAAAACTATTGGTTTTTATTAAAGTTCCTTTTACAATTGCACCGCGAATGGTTACAAAACTTGCAGAAGAATCCACCATTTTTAGGTTATCTGTTGTTTGTGCTTGCGTGTAAATGAAGGCAAATACTAGCGTAAGGTTTAAGAGTAATTTTTTCATACAATAATTATTAAGTGATAAAGATAACATCAGTTATGTTACAAATTTTTAATTCGGATATTTCTAAATCGAACCACATCGCCATGGCCTAGAAAACCAATATGGCCCGTTGTTCTTTTTAATCCTGGGTGCTCGTTGTGGTCCATAGCACCATTTGCTGCTGCGTCTTTAATATCGCCATCAACAATGGTTTCGCCATTTAAGATTACTTTAATTTTTGTACCTTTTACAATAATGGATTCTTGGTTCCAATCGCCAATGGGTTTTAAGAAACCTCTTTTTGCAGGAATCACCCCATATACAGAACCATGGTATTGATAAGGTTGTAGTTTTTTATACATATCAGCTTCACTATCCAATACTTGAATTTCCATTCCTACATAAGCCGCATCGCCAGTTAGTGGGGCGCGAATACCAATACCATTATTGGCTCCTGGTGTTAATTGAAACTCAAAACGATATTCAAAATCGGCATATTCGTCTTTGGTATAAAGGTTGCCGCCGCTCAATTCTGGATGAACCACAATTGCACCTGATTCATTTAAATAACCCGCTGTATTTCCTACCCATTGATTCATATTAGAACCATCGAACAATGTTGTAAATCCTTCTGATTTTTCTTGAGGTGTTAGTGTTGAAATAGTTGTTGTAGGAATTTCTCTTAAATAAATATTTCTATACGCCACATAGGTTCCGTGTGCTTGTAATTCAATTTGCTCTTTAGAGAATATAGGCAGTTTGCTATCCCAATAATTTTCTAAAATAATATGGTCGGTTACTAATACATCATTCAAATAAACTGTTACTTTTTCGCCTTGCATGATAATATGAAAAGTATTCCACTCGCCTATTTTATTGTCTGCAACTACTAATGGTTTGCTTTGATTTTTTTGATTATTGTATAAACCTCCAGACCCAACTTGCGCACCCACGTCTCTGCGACTAGTATCCCAAATTTGTACTTGTGGCGTGCCGCGCAAATAAATACCCGCATCGCCTTTTTTGGTAATCTTCCAGTCTACATACATTTCAAAATCGCTATACTGTTTGGTAGTGGCAAGATTGTCTCCATGACCCGTAAAAATTAATAAGCCATCTTTTACAATCCAGTCGTTCTTTGTTTTTTCGTTGGCAACTTGCTCGGCTTTTTGAAGTTCATCGGCACTCATTTTAGAACGGCTGATAGGGTTTCCTACCAAGGCTTTCCAGCCATTAAGGTCTATCCCATTGAATAAACTTACAAAGCCATTATCATAAGGCATTGCTTTTAAATGTGCCCGTAATGCTTTGGATAAAAAAACACTATCTTCTCCATTTAATAATACAAGTGATTTTTCTAGAATGGACCTTACTTCTTGGCCATAGATAGCGGCATCAGCCAAAGCTAGTCGAGTGGTAATAATTGCCGCAGTTGGAGCAAGAATGGGATCTTGTAAACTTTGGCTAACAAACATAAAACTACCTAAGCCAGGGATGTTTGCCGCTTCAGATAAAATTTCTTTTTTCTCTAAAGGATTTTTTGCAGCAGCCATTTGGTTTTGTAAAACCAATAGGTGTTGTGCTTTGTTTGGAATATTTAATTTAATAAGCTTTATAGAATTTATACTTGGTAGTATTTGTTGGCTATTGTTTAATGCCGCTTGAATATGCTTGCGGTTTGTTTCACTTGCTTTGGCCAAGGCTTTATTTAGTGCAGCTATAGCAGTTTCAGAATGAATGGTAGCCAATGCCCTAGCAGCATTGCTAGCAAGCGTTTCGTCAGATAAAAAATTACTAATCGATTTTACAGCAGCATCACTACCCAATAAACCCAAATATTTTATGAGTAATTCATTGGCGTAATAACTGTTTTCTTTAGTTATTGTTGCAGCCAATAAAGAAGCGATTTTATTAATAGATACCGGGTCTGCCTTAGTACTTTTATTTACATACGCACTGAGTGCATTGCTGGCCTTAGATTGTAAAGCAGTATCATTCAGTATTGACACAAAAGTTTTCCATTCTGATTTTTTCCAAGCATCCATGCTTTGTAAAGCGGCGTCTGCTTCTTTTACTTGTTGGTATGGAAATACGCTAATGGTATTAAGGATGGCTTCTTTTTGTGCATTTACTTGTAGTAAAAAAACAATAGAAAATAAAAAATTGATGATTATTTTTTGCATTTGTTCAGTTTAATAAATTAAATATTCCAGGGTGCACGCATGGGTGGATTAATCATTGCATTGGCTTCATTATCATTAATAAAGGTTTGTGTGTCTGGATCAAAATGGAGTGTTCTGCCTAATTGTAGTGCAATCTTTCCTAAATTAATAATTGTACAAGACCTAAACCCATTTGATTCATTCAGCGCAAAAGGTTTTCTATATTTTACTGACTCTAAAAAATTAGTTACTTGTGGTGCCGGATCGGGCATTAAAGCAAGCTTTTCTTTTAAATTAGGGATCGTTGATTTAAACCCTGCAAATAATTTTCCGTTGGGTCCTTCAATATATGCTGCGTTAGGATCTGTAGCTTCTCCGTCTAAAATAATTTTGCAGCCATCTGCATAGGTATAAGTAATTTTTCTAAACGTTCCACAAGCATCGGGGTGTTGTTGTTCGGCATCTACTTCTACTTTTATAGGACTTGTTTCGTCTTTGCCTAAAAAGTATTGGATAGGATCAATATAGTGTTGCCCCATATCGCCCAATCCACCACCATCATAATCCCAATAACCCCTAAAGGTTTGGTGCACTCTGTGAGCGTTATAAGGCTTGTATGGCGCAGGTCCTAGCCATCTATCGTAGTCTAATTCGGCAGGAACTGGCTGAGTTTCTAGTTTAGTTTTTCCTACCCAATAAAATTTCCAGTCAAAGCCAGTTGTTTTACTAACAGTTACGGTTAAAGGCCATCCTAATAAACCTGATTCTACTAATTTTTTAATGGGTCGAACAGTGGTATTCATTCCGTAAAAATTGTCTTCGAAACGAAACCAAGTATTTAAGCGAAACATATTGCCGTATTGTTTTACCGCTTCTACCACACGCTTGCCTTCGCCAATAGTTCTGGTCATTGGTTTTTCGCACCAAATATCTTTTTTTGCTTTTGCAGCTTCAATAGCCATAATTCCGTGCCAATGAGGTGGCGTAGCAATATGTACAATATCAACTTCTGGCAATGCAATTAATTCGCGGTGGTCATGAAAGGTTTTTACACCATTCCCAATCATTTTTTGAGCAGATAAAAGATGGTTGGCATCTACATCGCAAATGGCTACAACGCGGGTTCCGGCATAGGGTATATGCCCACGACCCATACCACCTACACCAATAATTCCTTTGGTTAGTTGGTCACTTGGCGGAATAAACCCTCGCCCTAGTACATGTCTTGGAACAATAGTAATGCCAGCAACTATGGCTGCTGAATTGCGCAAGAAATTTCTCCTGCTTTTTTTAGAAGATGAATGCATTAGGCAAGAATTAGTTGGTCTTAAAGATAAAGATTTGTACTTGGTTTACAAGCAATAGACCAACCTATTTTGCAGAACTACTCGTATTTAGGAATGGTAAATTTAAAACTAGATCCCTCGCCCAATACCGATTCTACCCAAATTTTGCCATTGTAACTTTCTACAATTTTCTTGCAAATTGATAAACCGATACCCGTTCCAGAATATTGGTGTTTTTGGTGTAATCGTTGGAAGATGATAAAAATTTTCTGATAATAATCTGGTGCAATACCAATACCATTATCTGTTACTGAAAACTCCCAATCATTGGTGTTTTCTTTTACAGAAATTCTAATAACGGCTTTTTCTCTATTACAATATTTGATGCCGTTTCCTACTAAGTTTTGAATAAGTTGTGTCATTGAAACCTTGCCGGCCAAAATAATAGGTAATGGGTCGGTAATAATTTCAACACTATTTTCAACAATTCTTTCTCTGTGTAATTGAAGTACGTCTATTACCACTTCATTCATATCTACTTGTACTTTTTCGAATCTATCTGAATTAGCGCTAGTATATTTAAGCAAATCATTAATTAAAATGCGCATTCTTTCTGCGCCATCAACTGCAAAATGAATATATTTTTTTCCTGTTTCGTCTACAATAGGTGCATATTTTTGCTCGAATTTTTGAAGGAAACTGGTAACCATCCTTAAAGGTTCTTGCAAATCGTGTGATGCTACATAGGCAAAACTTTCTAACTCTTTATTTTTATTTAGTAATGCTTCTGATGTATGTTGTAATTCTTGATTTGTCTGAATGATTTGTTGTTCAATATTTTTTCGATAAGTGATTTCTCTAAAAATAGCTGTACAACCATCAGCGAATGGATAGAAATCTTGCTCGTACCAACGATTATCATCAGGAACAAATAATTCAAAATGTTGCGGAGCTTGTTGCAAAATGGCTAAAGTTAATTTTTCTTGGAATTCAGTATTTACAAGCGATGGATAAAGTTCAAAAATGTTTTTGCCAATCAAATTTTGCTCTGGTATATTTAAAAAGTCAATAGTTGCTTGGTTACAAAAACGATAGTTACCATTATTGTCTAACACATAAAAACAGTCTGCAATACTTGCTAAAATATATTCCTTGTCTTTAATTAAAGTTTCAATAAGGTGTAATTTTTCTTTTAATTCAGCAGCATTTTTTTTCTCTTTTGTAACATCTTTTAAGGAGCCAACTATTCTTTCTACTTTACCGGCTTTATTTCTTAAAAAATAAGCATTATCTACTACGTTTAAATAGTCTTTGCCATTACTATATCGATATTCGAAGGTTGTTTTAGAACTATTATTTAAAAAGCTTTCTCTTAAAAAAATCTTTATTTTTTCAATATCTTCTGGGTGCACCCGTTTTGTCCAACCACCATAATCACCTAAAAAATTTTCTTCGCTTATATTAAACAGTTTTTTATAGGTATCACTTAAAAATATTTGTTGGTTTTTAAAATCCCAATCATAAATGCCATCTGTTGCTGCTTGTGTTACATATTGAAATCTGTCGGAATCAAGTTTGCTTTTTGCCTCGGCATTCCTTTCTGCAGTTACGTTTCTTACAATATCCATAATGCCACCATCTTCAGTAGCAATAATTCTTGATTCAAACATTTGTAATCCATAGGGTTGAATTTCTAGAGAATACAATCTTGTTACTAATCCTTTAGTTTGCTTAGCTTCTAAAATTTTATTTTCTAACTGATCAACTATTTCTGGTGGCAGAATATCTCGTATATTTTTACCAATATATTCGGCTTCTGGTTTTCTAAGATTCTCTGGATAATTGGTATGCAAATAGGTGTAATTATTGTTTTCATCTAAGCGAATTACAATATCTGGTATGGCTTTAATAATTGAATTAAGTTCTCCCTGGGTTTCAGTCAACTTAGTAGCAATAGCCAATTGTTCATTTAAGAGTATTTGCTTTTTTTTGATTTGATCAATTTGATTTTTCCTCTTACTATATTGAAGGAATAAAATAAATAGCACCAAAAAAACAACAAAACTTATAATTAAAACAAGTTGTATCTTATTGCTTGATTGTAATCTCTTCGAAGTTTCAAGCTCTTTTATTTTAACAAGTTGAAGCTGAATTGCTGTTTTAATTTTTGTATCACTTAAAATTTTTGTATTGTAAATTTTATCAACACTATCCTTGGCTAGCATCCATTTTTTTTGAAAGGAAAATGCTTTTTGTAGGTCCCCTAATCGCTCATATACATTTGTATACTGTTCATACATTCTTGCTTGATAAATAATATCGTCTATTTTAGCAAGCATTGTATCGGCAGCATGTAGCTGCAATAATGCTAATGGAAGATTGTTTTGTATAACACTAATTTTAGACAACCGAATTAAAGAGCCAGCACTACTGCTCCATTCCTTTGCTCTTGCACTCAATCGAACATCTGCTTCAAAAAAAGGAATTGCTTTATTGTATTGATTTTGGTTTAAATAAACAGTACCTATATTTCCTGAAGCAATCCCAACCCAGGTACTATCTTTTTCTTTTTTAGCAATTTCCATTACAGCTTGGTGATAAAAAATAGCAGAGTCGTATTGCTTTCTGTTATTATAAATTAACCCAATGGCTGTATTGGTCATTTTTTCTGCCCAAGTACCTGTTGGCTTATAATGGATGGCTTGTAAAAGATAACTAAGTGCTGTTTCTTGGTCATTAAA
>CAIKZP010000032.1 GCA_903831935.1 uncultured Bacteroidota bacterium
ATGGATAAGGAGCAACTTTATAAAAAACAGAATCCAAGGCTTGGCATTTTCCCAAATTAGCAGTTACATAATAGCGCGTATTAGTAAGCGGTTGCACCAATGGAAATTTTGTGTTGGTTACAAAAGCGCCTGTAGAACTTTGCCATTGGTAACTAAGCGCCTGACTAATTGGTTTTAAACGAAATGTATCTGTTTTACAAATGGCCGAATCTAATCCTGCATCTACTGAAATATATTGTAGCACATTTACTGTAACCGTATCATAATTCATACAGCCATTATCGTTTAGCGAAACAAAATACCTAGTACTATCTTTTGGATAGACCAACGGATTCGTTGTGTTTGCATTAATAATTCTGAATTTGTTTGGCAAATTATCTGGTGTAAAAGAAATCAGTCCTCCGCTAATAGTTGCTTTCAATACCAACGTATCAATACTACAAATCAAAGTGTCTTTGAATGCCAAGTTGAGTATTGGTTTGTCTAAAACATTCACGGCTTTTGTAATTGTATCAATGCATCCTTTAGTATTGGTTACAATTAAACGAGCTTGAGCTAATTGAGGGCTAGTATATTTCCAAGCAGAATCTTTAGAACTTGCAGTGTCTGAAATAATTGAGGGATCTCCAAAATCCCAGTGCCAACTATCCACAATCCCATACTTGGTAGTGGTATTATCTAAAAATTGAAAATTGTTCAAATAACAATTGCCCAGTACTTTAAAATCAGGCACAAAACCAGGATAAATTTTTACCATAGCAGTAGCAGAATCTAAACATCCACCAGTACTTGTTACTACTAATTTTAAAGAAAAGGTACCCGTGTCTTTATAGTTATGAATGGGTGTTGGAAGCGAAGAGGTATTAGTTGCGGGAAATTTTGTTTCGCCAAAATCCCATAAATATTTTGCGATTGTAGAATTAGTAGATTCGTTCTGAAAACCTAAAACAAAACCATTACAAGTAATATAACTTGGCTTTAATTCTGCTGCTGATAAAGAACAGTCTGCTACTGTTAAATGAATTTCTTTTTTTGTAATTCCAATGAGCACCCCAGCTCTAAATTCATAGGCACAAACAGCAATTACATAATCGCCAACTATGCCAGGTGCAATGCCCGAAATAATACCAGTTAGTGGGTCAATCTTTACAGTAGGCCCAAGAGGACTACCACCAGTAAAGCCAGAACTTCCACCAGTATAGGGCACAGGTGCATAAGGAGGATTTGAGGGTGGATTAGGTGCTGGCGTTTGCATGTCGCCACCAGTAAGCCCATCACAAAAAACATAACTCAACGAATCGTTGTCTTTATCAATTGCACTAAAGTCAAAAGTAAATGGCGTTTTGAAACAAACAATTGCAGTGTCTTTTTGCGCAAATGCCGGGCTACTATTATGTGAGTAATCAACCCCTTGTATGGTGCCTGGTATTTTGTTGGTATAACTTATTCCAATTGAATTCGAATTGCCAGCAAGGTTTACAATACCTAAAATTCTACAACAACGTTGCACACTAAGCGTATAACCATGTGTATTGTCTGGAAGATCAATGGTAGTAGTATATCTGTCTATATAATAGCAAACTTTTCCAATTGGTGGATTGTTTAAACAAACATTAAAATCGGTTTTGTTTGGTTGGTCGGTTCCACTTAATAAAATAGTAAGTGTTGAGCCGTATTGGGTATTGGTAGCGCCATCAAAAATACCTAAATTAACCGACGCGTCTCTTTGTGCAGAAGTAGAACTACAATCTAAATATTGCTTAACTGTAATGGTGTATTTTGAAGTATTTGGTGTAGCACCTGGTCCAATATATTCGTACTGAATCCATCCTCCTTTTAAATGATTGGCAAAACTTTGGAATGAAAAAAAAAGCACCAATAAAAGCAATAATCCCTTTTTCAAATCGATTTGTAGATTTGTTATTGGGATATGGTTGAACACACTTAATAGCTTTTTTTTCTGATTCATTTTCCAGCCTAAAAGTACCATTTGTTATCAATGGCTTGTAAGTAAAATTTGATTTTAACTTGTTAGCAACATCTGATGAAAAAATGCAATAGATTTTAGAGGCTAAATAGGTAATAAAACAATCTATCTAATTAATACCGTTGTTCCTTTTCTGTAAATAGTTTTACCCAGATAATCAACTCCTTCAGCAATAAATACATAAGTGCCTGTTCCTTCTTTGTTTCCATTAAAAATACCATTCCAACCTTTGTTAAATTCATTTGTTGTAAATACGCATTGTCCCCATCTATTATAAACAGAAAAATAATTAAGTTTCGAAATACCAACAGTAATGGGTTTTAAAATATCATTTCTTTGATCGCTATTGGGCGTAAATGCAGTAGGTACATATATTTCAGGACCAGATTTAAATACACGCACCGTTATTTCATCTGTTCCACTACAACCCGCAATACTTGAAACAACTACTTTGTATTTGATGGAGTCAATATCCGATCCTAATATAGCAATTGGATTGGCAATATTGGGGTCAGATAATCCAGTGCTTGGGCTCCATTTATAAATACTACCACCTGTTGCATTTAATTGTAATGGTTGGTCAACAACCACAGATGTGTCATTTCCTGCATTCGCTATAATTATTGGAAAGAGTTCTACCAACACAGTATCACTAACAGGTTTAGGACAACCCAAAGTATCGCTCACCGTTAAAATATAGGCAGTTGTTTTAGACGGCCCTGCAATGGGTTGCAGTGAACTTGCATTGATTAAACTATTTGTTGGAGTCCATTTATAAGTACTTCCAACAATATTGCCTTGTAGCGTAGTTTTAAATCCCAAACATATCATCACATCTGTTCCTGCCGCTGCTTTTGGATAAGGAACTACTCGAATAGAAATAGAATCTTCTGCGGTGCATTTACCCAAGTTTGCAAAAACTTTGTATTGTGTATTGTTAAGTGGTTGTACTAATGGAAATTTCAAATTGTTAACTATTTCATTGGTTGATGCTTTCCATTTAAATCCCAATCCTTCTGAATAAGCATGCAAATGAAATGTATCTGTTTTGCAAATCACAGAGTCAGGGCCTAGGTTTACATTAATTGAAGACAACACGTTTACTTTAACTGAGTCTCTACCAATACAACCATTGTCGTTGGTGTTTACAAAATAGGTTGTTGTTGTTTTTGGAAATACAAGCGGGTTAACTGTATTTGGGTTTAAAATATTTTTATTGGGAAGCCAAGAAAACATTCCTTGTCCACTAACAGAGAGCATTAGCGTGTCGATGCTACAAATTAAAGTGTCTCTGAAAGGCAGTAATAAAATTGGCTCAGCACCAACATCTACAGGGCTTGTAATAGTGCTTAAGCAACCTTTGCTACTTTCAACAGTTAGTTGCGCTGTTCTTAAAGCGGGTGTTGCGTATTTGTATTGAGCCGATTTTAAAAGAGAGGTATCTGCTTCGGTTGATTCATCGCCAAAATTCCAAAATCTTGCACTAATGGTTCCGTATTTAGTGGTACTAATATCCGTAAATTGATAAGGGTTTTGCACACAGGTGCCTGTAATTTTTAAGTTAGGATAAAATCCAGGGTACACTATAACTATGGTGCTATCAATGCCAATACAACCCCGTGGTCCTGTAATTTCAAGTCTTGCTTTATACCTTCCAGTGTCGGCGTATTTGTGATCTACAATAGCGTTTGACGAAAAATTATCTGCTTGATTTGGCGAGCCAAAATCCCATAAATAAGAAGTGATGCCAGAACTTGTTGAAAGGTTTTCAAAATGCACTGTAAAACTATCGCACTGAATTGTTTTTTCTGGTAAAGACGCTTCAATTAAATCGCAGTCTTGCACTTTTAAAATAAAATCTTTTCGGTGTTCGTTAAAAGCTTTTCCGTTTCGCCATTCAGTTATACAAACATTTACTACATAAGTTCCCGATGCAGGTGCAATGCCACTAATGATACCATTAGTAGGATTGATTTTTACATTCGGCCCTAAAGGACTATAGCCAGAAAATCCACTACTATAAAACAAAGGATCAAGCGATAATTGATTGGGAGGTGGCGCATTATTACTACCACTACTTGCACCATATGCCTCACAAAAATTATAAGTTAAGTCGTCGTTATCAGGATCTAATGCGCCAAAATCAAGGGTGAATTTTTTTCCCGAACAAACAAGTGCGGTGTCTTTTACATTAAACTGAGGACTATTGTTAATGCCAATAGGCAAAGCAATGCTGCCAGGAATTCTTGTTACATAATTGCTGCCAATATTTCTGGCACCACCCAAATTGGTAATTCCATCAACCCTGCAACAACCAAGTCTAGAAAGGGTATAGCCTGCTGTATTATTTGGAAGGTCAATTGTATTAGAATAGAGGGCAATTTGGTAGCAAACAACCGGGCTTCCAGATAAGCAGGGAAATGAAGCGGTATTTAATGTGATTGTGCGAACAGATCCTTGAATATTTAAAGACAAAGAGTTGCGCAAATTATTCAGTTCATAAATACCTACTGTTACTTTTTCTACATCCAAAAATGGTCCTGGAGAATCGCAATCTCTGAATAAACGCAAAGTGATTCGATAAGTGCTTGTGTTTACGCCAGTTCCAGGCTTAACATATTCATAAAACAATTCACCACCTGCTATGTGCCTTGCCATAACTGGTGAAAAACAAACAAACAATAATGCCAATAGGAAAATCTTCCTCATTGTTAAATTCTTATTGTAAGCAAATAAAATTTAATAAGTAGCTTCAAATTATTTATTGCTTCTACTTATTTTCACTCGAAAAATACTATAGCCATACCATCCAATAAACAAGAGCGCTAGTATTGATGCTATTTTGTAAAGCCAGTCTCCATATTGAACATAAAAACTAAGTTCGGTACTTGTTGGAATGGCATATTTAATAATTGCTGGCGTGTCCCATGCACGTGTTTCTAGAATATTGCCA
The DNA here is from genome assembly GCA_903831935.1 of uncultured Bacteroidota bacterium. Lineage (GTDB taxonomy): Bacteria > Bacteroidota > Bacteroidia > Chitinophagales > Chitinophagaceae > Sediminibacterium. The sequence continues at coordinate 4,941 of CAIKZP010000032.1, forward strand.
GCAGGGTCAATCACCGCTGAAACTCCTGTGTTTGCAGACCTTGCAACCCATCGCCTTGTTTCAATTGCTCTAAGGCTGGCATAGGCTAAATGTTGTTTGTGACCTGGGGTGTTTCCCCACCAACCATCATTGGTAATAATGCATAATAAGTTGGCGCCTTTTGCTACATAGCTAGCTACATATTCGCCATAAATACTTTCATAACAAATAATAGGAGCTGCAATATAGGGATTGTCTTTTACTTGAAAAACACTCGCAGAATCAGACTTGCCATAACCACCTGCAGTGCCCCCAAATTTTTCAAAAACTGGCCCCATAAAATTTAAAAAACTAGGTAATGATTCAACACCAGGAACTAGTTTTCCTTTATTGTAAAATTGTAAAGCCTCGTTTGATTTTATATAAACAGATGCATTAAAAGCGTCGTAGTAATTCCCGTCAGGAGTTTTGCGTGCAGTATTTGTTGCCTTAATAGTTTGATAATTTTTATACGTTTCAATGCCCGATAATAAAGTAACAGAAGGGTGCCTGTTTAGTAATTTAAATATTGGTTGGTAGTAAATATTGTTTTGAATATTATTTTGCAATTCAGCAACACTCATGGCGGTTTCTGGCCAAATAATTAATCGTGTGCTACTATCAATTTGTTTTTCAGATAAGTCAATTAATAGTTGAATTTGTGCGGCCGCATTATTCTCGTTAAACTTTCCATAAGGATCAATATTTGGCTGAACAATAATCAGATTTGTAGAGGGAACGGCTGCTGTTTTAGTTGCTAATTTTTGAGCAATAAAATAAGAAATGATTAGAGGGGTTAGTATGGTTAAAACGACTATGCTTACTGTTTTTTTATAAGGATTACCCAAACGAAAAGCTTGAATCAATTCATACACTAAAATATTGCTTAGTAATATCCAAATGGTTCCACCACTTACACCAGTGTATTCATACCATTGCACCCAATTAGGATGTGTGGCAAAAACATTGCCTAGTGTTAACCAAGGCCAACTCAATTGCCAGTTAAGATGTATATATTCAAAAAGCATCCAAAATGCCACCAATGAAAAATAGCCCAATCTTTTACCTTGTTTTTGTTGGATGCTAAAAAAACCTAGCCAAGGCAAGCACATCAGCAAACTATTGGCAACAATGGCTGCAATACTTCCAACATCGGTAGAATTCCATATCCACCAAGTACTTCCTATATTCCAAATAAAAATTGCCGCAAAACAGTACCAGAAAAAATTGATTTTCCTGGTACTGTTTTCGGCAATAAATAATAGCGGACAAATTGCAATAAAAATTAAAAAACTCAGCGGAGAAACGGGCCAAGCTGCAAACAGCATTATGCCCGATAAAAAACTGAATCCTACAAAGTATTTATTTTTCAAAGAAGTCAATTTTATTCGATGAATCAATTATTAATTACATCAATTATTTCTTACTATAATTCGGGGCTTCTTTTGTAACATCAACATCGTGCGCATGACTTTCTTTCATACCTGCATTAGTGATTTTTACAAACTGTGCTTTCTGTAAATCTTTAATAGTAGCGGCTCCGCAATAACCCATACCTGCACGCAATCCTCCAACATATTGATAAATAATTTCGCTCAGGTTTCCTTTGTATGCAACACGGCCTTCAATTCCTTCTGGCACATATTTTTTAATATCTTCTTCCATGTCTTGAAAGTACCTGTCTCCACTACCTTGGCTCATGGCACCCAAGCTACCCATGCCTCGGTATTCTTTAAATTTTCTTCCTTCATAAATAATGGTTTCTCCAGGGCTTTCTTCTACGCCAGCAAAAACACTTCCCATCATTACCATATTTGCACCAGCTGCTAAGGCTTTTACCATATCGCCAGTGTAGCGAATACCACCATCAGCAATAATAGGAATGCCTTTTGCACGTAGGGCTTTACTTGCTTCCATTACGGCGGTTAGTTGTGGAACACCTGCACCAGCAACAATTCTAGTAGTGCAAATAGAACCAGGTCCTATACCTACTTTCACACAATCAGCACCTGCTGCAGCCAATGCCAATGCGCCTTCTGCAGTACCTACATTACCTGCAATAATTTGTAAATGTTTAAAGTTTTTTCGCAAACTTTTTAAAGCATCAATAACGCCTTTGCTATGTCCGTGCGCACTATCAAGTGTAACAACGTCTACGCCTACCATTTGCAAAGCAGCGGCACGATCCATTAAGTCTTTGGTAATACCTAAAGCAGCACCTACTAATAAACGGCCCAAAGAATCTTTGCCAGCATTAGGGTAGTTGCGTATTTGTAAAATATCTCTGTAAGTAATTAATCCAATTAATTTGCCTTGCTTGTTTACAACAGGCAATTTTTCAATCTTATAATTACGTAAAATAATTTCTGCTTTTTTTAAATCAGTTCCTTCAGGAGCCGTAATTAACTTTTCTTTGGTCATCACTTCCGAAACCTTTCTTTTTTTGTTGGTTTCAAAACGCAAATCGCGGTTGGTTAAAATGCCAACCAATTTTTGGGCTGCATCTACAATAGGTATTCCACCAATTCTATTTTCTTTCATTAAACGAAGCGCATCACCAATAGTAGCATCAACCAAAAGTGTGATAGGGTCTATAATCATACCACTTTCACTTCTTTTTACTTTACGCACTTGTTCTGCTTGGCGTTCAATACTCATGTTTTTATGAAGAATACCCAAACCGCCTTCACGTGCTAGGGCAATGGCCAAACTAGCTTCTGTAACGGTATCCATTGCTGCAGAGAGAATGGGAACATTTAGTATAATACTCTTGGTTAAATTGGCGCGTGTATCAACATCGCGAGGTAAAACTTGACTGTAAGCCGGCATTAACAATACATCATCAAAAGTAAGACCTTCGCCAAAGATTCTTGATTTTGTAGAGCCGGTGCTTGGGGAACTGTTTCTTATTGCCATGTGCAAAGATACAAAAACAGTATTTTTATTGCCAAATCATTTTCTTTGGCCAAATCGATTCAGTAGTTTTGCACCAATGTCTCAATCATCGCCAGCTATTAACGCACCATTATTTACTGTTCAATTTAGTTTGCTTTGCGTCAGTAATTTTTTGTTTTCTGCCAGTTTTACTATGATGATTCCTGAGCTACCTGCTTATATTACCCATCTTGGAGGCGCACAGTACAAAGGGTTAATCATTGCATTGTTTACATTAATGGCGGGCATTTCACGTCCATTCAGCGGGAAACTAACCGACAAAGTAGGTAGGGTGCCAGTAATGATATTTGGATCTATTATTTGCGTTGTTTGTAGCTTACTTTATCCTGTACTCACTTCAGTAGCCGGATTTTTATTCCTTCGCTTTTTACACGGGTTTTCTACAGGATTTAAACCAACTGCCACATCAGCGTATGCGGCAGACGTAGTGCACGAATCTAGAAGGGGAGAAGCCTTGGGTGCTTTATCGGTAGGGTATACATTAGGGATGTCGGTAGGCCCAATGATGGGTAGTTATTTAGTGGAATTGTTTTCTTACAATACAATGTTTTATGTTTCAGCAGCATTGGCCATGGGCTCAGTTATTATCTTGTACAATGTAAAAGAAACACTAGCAACACCACAAAAATTTTCGATGGGTATTTTAAAAATTCAAAAGCATGAAATTTTTGAAAAAACAGCTATCAAGCCCGCTATCATTATGTTATTGTTGTCATTTTCTAATGGATGTGTTATTATATTAGCGCCAGATTTAAGTGTTTCTTTAGGCATACATAATAAAGGATTTTTCTTTGCAACATATACCGTTACCTCTTTATTAGTTCGATTAGTAGCCAATAAAGCTTCAGACAAACATGGCAGAGTAATTGTATTAATCTATAGTGCAATCAGCCTTGGAATTGCATTGGCAGTACTTTCTATAGCACATACTGTGTTATTGTTATTAATAGGTGCAGCTATTTTTGGAGCGAGTTGGGGAACCATCGGGCCAACTATTGCAGCATGGACAGTTGATTTATGTAGCGAAGAAAATAGAGGACGTGCAATTGGCTCCATGTATATAGCACTAGAAGCTGGAATAGGATTAGGCGCATTGGTTTCTGCAACCATTTATCAAAACCAATCTATCAATTTTAGTAAAGCATTTTTATTGTCTTCTTTTTTATCGGTACTTGCTTTTGTGCTATTATATACATGGCGCAAACAACAAATTAGAAAAATAAGTCCACCAAATTTCGAATTGATTAGCGAGTAAATTTTTACTATTATTATCAATAGAGTGCATATGACTTACCCGGCAATGCGGTAATAATATTTTGAAATTCTAAATTTAGTAATGCCTCCGAAATACTACTCCCACTATGTGTTGACTGCTGCACCAAGGCATCAATTGAAAGTGTTGTATGCATTTCAAGTAATTTAATAATACTATTTTCAGTGGCAGTAAACTCAATAGCAATAGATTTTTCTTTTATAGCGTTTATTGGCGCTTCATCCCATTGCATGGTTTCAATAAAATGTTCAATTCCAGAAAAAACAATGGCTTTGTTTTGTTGAATTAACTGTAAGCAACCCGCACTTTTTGTATCTGTAATTTTTCCTGGCAATGCAAATACTTCTCTATGGTAATCAGCAGCCAAATTTGCAGTAATCATACTGCCTCCTTTTACTTCAGTTTCAATAACAATTGTTGCATCAGCCATACCTGCAACAATTCTATTTCTTTTCGGAAAATTATATTTATCAGTGATTGTGTTTTTTCTAAACTCTGTTAATAGTCCACCAGTTTCTAAAATTTCTTTTGCTAAATTTCTATGTTGTGGTGGATAGATAGTGTCTAGTCCATGTGCTAAAACACCAATAGTTGGCAACGAATTTTCAATGGCAGATTTGTGTGCAATGGCATCAATGCCAAGAGCCAGCCCACTAACAATCAAGGTGTTTTTATTTGGCAATGCAGCTATTAATTGTTCCGTAATTTTTTTGCCATATTCTGTATGTTTTCTACTGCCAACTACGCTTATTACTCTTTGTGTATTTAATTCGGCTGCTCCCTTATAATACAATAGGGTGGGAGAGTCATAGCAGTGCAAAAGCCTTACTGGGTAAGCTGTTGAACCAATAAAAATTGGTTGAATTTTGTGTTTTTCAATAAATTCAATTTCTACTTCAACTGCTGCAAAATCATTAAATGACAAAATACTATTTGCCCTTATTTCTCCAATGCCATCAACCTGGGCAAGTTCATTTTTCTGCGCTAATAAAACAGATTTTGCATCTCCAAAATAGTCAATCAAATTTTTCGCATGTACGGCACCAATGTCTTTAATCATGGTGAGTGCAATTTGGTATTGTAGCATTTCATTCATTAAACTAAATTCTAATAATTGACTATTATAAATAGTTTTAAACGCTAGAATTAATTTAGTTAAAATGAAATAGTTATACTACAAATTAATTACAATCCTGTAATTGTAAATTCTGTTCGCCTATTTTTCCGTCGTCCAATTTCTGTTGCATTGTCTGCAATTGGTTTTTCTGCTGCATATCCTTTATAAGATAATCGAGAAGGACTAATGCCTTTATTGGTTAAATAATTTACAATTGCTTTGGCACGATTGGTAGATAATGCAAGGTTGTCAGCGGGCTTACCTAAGTTATCGGTATGGCCACTAATTTCTAATTGTATGGATGGATTATCTAGTAAAACTTGGTACAATTTATCTAATTCAATATAACTAGCACTAGGTAATTCAAAAGAATTATTTAGAAACTGGATATTGCTGAAAACCATATGCGCATTGATTGTTACAGGTTCAAGTGCAATATCTTTTTGATACACACTGTCTGCATCTTTTGTACCTAGTGCGTATAATTCACTATAATACAAATAACCTTTTCTGTTTACAATAAACGTATAATCTTTTCCAGTAGGCAGGGTTATAAAGTAGGCACCTTTCTCATCGGTTTGAATTTTCATCAATGCTTTATTTGTTTCATTGTCGAATAATTCTACCGATGAAGGAATACCATGCATTGTTTTTTTATCTGTTACAAACCCTTTTACATACAATGTTTTGTAAGGACGAATATCCGGCCGCATTTCAAATTGATATAAGTCTAAATCGCCTCTGCTATCAGAACGATCACTCGCATAATAAGCGGTTAATCCATTGGCTGAAACAGCTAAGCTTCCCTCATTTTCAATGGTATTAATTGGATAGCCTAAGTTTTCTGGAAGGCCCCATTCGCCTGCAGCATTTTTTCTTAAAACGTATAAATCAGATCCGCCATAACCAGTTAAACCATCAGAAGTAAAATACAATGTTTGGTTGTCGGCATGAATAAATGGCGCCAATTCATCGCCAGCAGTATTGATGGTAGGTCCCATATTCACGGCAGGTGACCACCTGCCATTTGCATTTTTATAACTCACATACAAGTCTTTGCCACCATAGCCTCCAGGTCGATTACTACTAAAAAATAAAGTTCTATTATCGGGGCTTAAACAAGGAGAACTTTCCCAAAAATCAGTATTAATATTTTCTCCAAGATTAATAGGATCACTCCATCCTTGTGGCGTAAAACTAGATTGATAAATATCGTAATTTCCAAAACCTTGACCCGAAAATTGACCAGCAAATAAAATGTATTCACCATCTTGCGATGCAGTAATGGCGCCTTTTTTTGGTTCAATATTAATATCGCCTTTTATTGGTTTCGCTAATCCAAATCCATTTTTATTTATACCACTTTCCATAAAGTCTTCACGCATATGCCCCCCTGCCCGTGTAAACACTAATATATTATCGGTAACAGTTACAGAAGGATAATATTCTGCATAAGGGGTATTAACACTATCGCCTAAATTAATAGGATTGAACTGATAATTATTTAAATCGAGGTGCGTTTTTTTATAATCAATAGCAAATTCGTAACAGCGTTTCCGATACTTGGCAGCACTCAAAGCTCTTTCGCTAATTGTAGGATTTAACAAGAACTCATTAATAGTACTTAGTGCTGCTTCAAATTGGCCAGAACCTGCTTGGTTAATGGAATAGGGCAGTTTGTAAAATTTAAAATAACTAGTGTCTTTTCCTTTTGCTTTTTCATATAACAATACGGCTTCATGATATTGTTTTAATTGTCCGTATGCCGCTGCAAGTGATAAATAAGCATCCATATAATTGGTGTCAATTAAAATAGTTGCTTGTAAAATGGGAATAGCTGATTTAATCTCGCCGTCTTGTAAAAAAGTGATTGCCTGTTCGTATTTGCTAATAGCCTTGGCCTTAATTTTTTCTGGTTGATAATTTTGTGCAACAATTACACTCGAATAAAAAATAATTGAAAAAAAGATAATTTGCTTCATACGAAAATTGATGAAGTAAGTTCGCAAAATTCAGCAAACTTGAATGTTAAAATTTAAGGAACGTTGATGTATTTGTGAATTTGTAAACACAAAGACCATTTTGGATTGGCCTTAATATATGCAACAATTATTGGAGTAATTTCTGCCGCTTTATCCCACTCTGGTTGTAAGTATAATTTACAGTTTTCATTAACCGCATTAGCATAAGTTTCTGCCCATTCAAAATCGTGTTTATTAAATACAACAACTTTCAATTCATTTGCTAACGGAACAATAGCTGGCAAAGGTGCTTTAAATTTTTTCGGAGACAAACAAATCCAATTCCAATTACCAGATAATTTAGATGAACCAGATGTTTCAATATTTGTTTCAAAACCCGCTTGCTGTAAGGCTTTCGTTAATGCATCTAACTCATGCATTAAAGGTTCTCCACCGGTAATTACTGCTAATCTTCCAGGATATTTTAAGGCCTCTTCAACAATTGTTTCTATAGTTAATTTTGGGTGTTTATCTGCATCCCAACTATCTTTCACATCGCACCAAACGCAACCAACATCACAACCGCCCAATCGAATAAAATAGGCAGCCCTTCCTTGGTAATAGCCTTCACCTTGTAGGGTGTAAAAAGCCTCCATCACCGGCAAACTGTTTGAGTTGGGTGTTATCATATTTAAATAAGTATCAAAAAAATTAAACGCCTGTATTTGTTTTATAGGCTTGCAATGTATTTTTCAATAATCCGGCAATGGTCATTAAGCCTACGCCACCTGGTACTGGTGTGATAGCACTTGTTTTAGGAGCAACTTCGTTATAGTCTACATCGCCCTTAATTCTAAAACCTTTTTTTGCTGTATCATCAGCTACACGTGTAATACCTACATCAATTACAATGGCACCAGGTTTTACCATATCTGCTTTCACAAATTCAGGTTTGCCAAGTGCGGCCACTAAAATATCGGCCTGTAAACAAATCTCTTTTAAATTCGGTGTATGAGAATGGCAAATAGTAACAGTGCAATTGCCATAAGGAATATTACTGCTTAATAAAATACTCATTGGTCTTCCAACAATATTACTGCGGCCAATAACCACAGCATGTTTTCCTTTGGTCTCTAGTTTAAAAAACTCCAACATCATCATAATGCCATAAGGAGTTGCTGGAATAAAACTAGGCAATCCCTGCATGAGTTTGCCCGCACTAGACGGATGAAAACCATCAACGTCCTTGCTCGGGTCAATCGCTTCAATCACTTTTTGTTCACTAATCTGCTTAGGCAAAGGCAGTTGAACCAAAATGCCGTCTACTGAATCGTCTGCATTGAGTTCGGCAATTTTATGCAAAACACTAGCTTCATCAATCGTTTCGTCAAAACGAACAAGCAATGAGGTAAACCCAATTTCTTCGCAGTTTTTTACTTTAGAAGCCACATAAGTTTCGCTCGCACCATTAGACCCTATCAAAATAGCCGCTAATTGAGGGGCTCTTTTGCCTGATTTTAGCAAGTTTTCGGTTTCTGCTTTAAGTGTTTCCTTAACTGCAGCAGCTACTAATTTTCCATCTAGTATTAACATTTGGCAAAAATATTCGAAATGTTTTTTTTATTGCGATATTTTTTCAAATAGATATTTTTTTAATATGAGCGTGATTGCTACTTAACATAAGCTAATTAAATAATTGCTATCTCCGTAATTAATTATTGTAAATCAATTATTTACATATAATATAATAATAAATTAACATTTTCTTCTATTCTATGCAGCATTTCGCACTACTTCTTAGTCTTTAAAATGTTGACGGATCTCACAAAAAAACTTGAAAAAGTCTATGTTAGATTTTTGTTAACATTTAAGAGTTACCCTATATTCGCATTTTAAAGGTTTACACTAAAACTAAAAACATGAAGAAAATTGTATCTTTTTTTACATTGTTGCTGCTAGGCCTCAGCTTAGTTGCATCGGCACAAGCCCAAGATGGCAGTGTCAAAGGGAAAATAACTGATCCTAGTTCTAACCCCCTTGAAAGTGTAACAATCAGCATTAAAGGAAAAGCTGGTAAAGCAGTTGTTACCAATGCTCGTGGTGAATTTGAAATCAAGGCTAAGTCCGGTGATATCATTCAAATCAGCTCTGTAGGCTTTAAATCTGAAGAGGTTAAAGTCAATAACATCAACGCTAAAATTAACGTTACGCTTAAAGAAGCAGTTAATCAAATGGATGAAGTTATTGTAACTGCGGGTGGTATTAAAACTAAAAGAAAAGAAATTGGTACAACTGGTACTATAATTAAAGCCGACAATTTAGTTGCAGGTAAAGCAGTTAACATTGCTGGTGGCTTGCAAGGTAAAGTTGCTGGTTTACAAATTAACGCTACCAATGGTGGTGTTAACCCTAGTTTCCGTATTGTACTTCGTGGTCAACGTTCATTAACTGGTAACAACCAGGCTTTGATCGTTTTAGATAACGTAATTGTTCCTAGTGAAGTTTTAGGTAACCTAAACCCAGAAGACGTTGCTGATGTTAACGTTCTTAACGGTGCTGGTGCTGCTGCCCTTTATGGATCATCTGCATCTAACGGTGCGATTATCGTTACTACTAAAAAAGGTAAAAAAGGAACTAACGCTGTAACTGTTTCTCAAACAATGATGGCAGAACATGCTGCATTCTTCCCTAAGTTCCAAATGAAATTTGGTTCAGGTGGTGGTGCATATGGTTATAATGATCCATTTGCTTATTATGAGAACCAATCTTATGGTCCAGCTTTTGATGGTACTATGAGAGTTCTTGGTGCTCCTCTAGAAGATGGTTCACAAGATTCTACTTGCTATTGCGCTACTTCTGGTCACTCAGATTTCTGGGAAACTGGTATGACTAAGCAAACTGACTTTTCTGTAAGCGGTGGAGACGATAATTCTACCTTCTACATGGCTGGTCAATATGCCGATATTACTGGTACAACTCCTGGTGATAAATACAATAGAACTACTTTCAGATTAAATGGTACAAGAAAAGTTGGTAACAAAATCAACGTTTCTTACAATACCAACTATACGCAAAATAGATATGATATCACTACTGCTACTGGTAGCGTTTATGATAACATGTTGAACATGCCTAATAACGTTGAAGTAACAAGGTATAAAGACTTTATTAATAACAAATTTGCAACATTCAACGATTTCTACAATCCTTGGTATGTAAACCCTTATTGGCAAGCTGCTGCTTACCGTTCTGGTGTTAGAAACGATTATTTGGTTGCTAACTTCGAAATTAAGTACAGTCCTATTAAAGGTTTAGATTTAGTTGCTCGTCAAGGTTTAACTACTAGAAACGCTTCTAATAAAGACTTTAATGCTGCTTACAAATACACTGCTTACCGCAAAACAACTGAGTCTTTCGGTAAAAGTGATGTAACTGCTAACGTTTCTGACGGATCTTCTTATTCTACTAACTTATTGTCTGATGTATATTCTCAATACCAAACCAAGTACAAAGACTTTACTGCCAATGTAATTGCAGGTGGACAGTTCAGACAAGATCAAGCTAAAAGCATGGGTGTATCTGGTGCAGGTTTAGTTGTTCCAAACTTATTTAACGTAGCTAATGGTGTTGGTACTCCTGGTGCTTCTGAAAGCAATTCATTGGTTCGCCAATTTGGTTTCTATGCCGATGCACGTTTTGGTTACAAAGGATATGCATTCTTACACGCTACTGGTCGTCGTGATTGGGTATCTATTTTAGATCCTGAGCATAACACATTCTTCTACCCAGCTGTCGATGTATCTTTCATTGCTAGTGATGCAATTGCTGCTATTAAAAACAGCAAAACCATCAACTATTTGAAAGTACGTGCTGGTTGGTCTAAAGTAGGTCAAGCGAACTTAGGTGCTTATGCATTGAAACCAACATTTGGTTCAACTGCTTATGGATTCCCTTATGGAACCCTACCTGGTTACACTGTAGGAAACTCATTAGTATCTAATAGTTTGAAGCCTGAAATCACTTCAGGTTATGAAGTTGGTTTTGATATGAATTTATTCAAAGACAAAATCACTAGTTCAATCACTTATTTTAGCACTATTACAGATGACCAAACAGTAAGTACTGCGGTATCTACAACAACTGGTTTTACTGCAATGACTACAAATACTGGTCAAACATATAGCAAAGGATTAGAAGCTACCTTACACGTAACTCCAATAGACCAACCAAATGGTTTAAGAGTAACAATAGGTGGTAACTATACTTACCTTGATAATAAAGTAAACTTTATTAGTTCTGCATTACCTCGTTTAGCTTTGGCTACCTATGGTGATGGAACTGGTGCTTATGCGGTTGCTGGTCAAACTTTCCCAATGATTATGGGATTTGATTACAAACGTGATGCTGATGGTCGTGTAATTGTAAATTCAGTTACAGGTATTCCTACTAAATCAGATACGATTTCTTATTTAGGTGGTGCTAACCCAGTGCATAAATTAGGTTTAGACGGATCTATTGAGTACAAGAAATTCAGATTGTCTATTACTTTAGAATATCGTGGTGGTTACTCAGCTTACCAATCAATGGGTTCTAACCTAGACTGGTCTGGTACTTCTTGGAGAACAGCTATTTACGACAGAAAAAGCTTTATATTCCCGAACTCTTCTTATTGGGATGGAACTAAATATGTTGCCAACACCGCAATTTCAATTGGAAACGGTAATGGTAACAATGGTTACTGGACTGATGGTATCAACAGAGGTACTTCTACTAACTATATGACTTCTGGAGATTTCTGGAAAGTAAGAGAAGTTGCATTGTCTTATGACTTACCAACTTCTGTTATTGGAAACAAAATATTTAAAGGGGTAACTGTTTCAGTACAAGGCAGAAACTTGTTTGTATTCATGGCTAAGGATAACTATTATTCTGATCCTGAATATAGCGATGCTGGTAGTGGTAGTAATGGTATGGGATTAACTGGTATGCAGTCTCCTCCATCACGTTTCTATGGTGCAAGCATTAAATTTAAATTTTAATTAATCCAACTAAATCTTACCTAATGTCTATGTTATCAAAAGGTTTGGTTAACCATAAAATTTTTAATATGAAAAAGATCAACGCGATTCTTTTTGCAGGCCTTGCTCTGATGGCGGTTTCCTGTAAAAAATACCTTGATGTAAATACGAACCCAAATAGTGCTACGTCAACAACACCCGAATTAATTTTGCCACAGGCCTTAGTTGGTACTGCTAGTAATTTAAACGGATTCAATTCTTATGGTGCGCAATTAGGCGGTTATGCTGCTAATGCCGGTGGATACGGTGGATTTGGAACTTCCATTTCTTACAATTTCACTTCTGCCGATCAGTCTGGTCGTTGGAGCGCTACTTACGATAATTTAGAAGATTATCAATACATCCTCAACTTTACAAAAGGCCAACCAGTATATAGTTATTTTGCTGGTGTTGCACAAATTATGCGTGTAATTGGTTTTCAATTGTTAGTTGATGCTTATAATGATGTTCCTTATACAGATGCATTAAAAGGATCTGATAACTTAACCCCTACTTATACAGATGGTAAAACCATTTATAAAAGTTTGGCTACAGAATTAGATAGTGCTATTGCTAAAATTAATGTTGGTGCTGCTTTCCCTGGTGTAACTCCATTAGGCGCTGCTGACGTGGTTTTTGCTGGAAATATGACCAAATGGAAACAATTGGCTAACACTATCAAATTGCGTTTAATTGTAAGAGGCAAAGCTTCTGGCGTTGCTTTTGCAAACACTACATTTAGTGCTGATGGTTTCTTAACTACAGACGCATTAATTAATCCTGGTTACAAAAGAGATAATGGTCGTCAAAACCCGAAATGGAATACTTGGGCTTATAGTTATACTGGTGGTAATGCAACTTTATCTTGGATCCCTACTCGTTTCATTGTAACTTTTTACAACGGAACCAAAGTAATTGATCCTATTAGAGGTGCTGCTACTTACTATCAATATCCTAGTGTTGCAACTAACCGTTTAGGAAATGAAGTGAGTGGTTCAATGCCTTCTAGCCCTGCTGGTGGTGCTTGGTATCCATCTACTGCAAGAGTTGGTGCTTCTGCTGGTAATGCTTCTGGTACATTAAAAGGACCATCTGTAGGTTATCCTTTAATGACTGCTGCTGAAGCGTATTTCTTAAGAGCTGAAGCTGCTGTTGTGGGTATTACAACTGAAGTTGCTGCAACCAATTTTACAAGTGGAATTACTGCTGCATTCAACTATACATTAACAAAAGAAGATGGCACATTGGTTACGCCAGTAGCTGCTGCTGTTACACAGTACTCTACCGACAACCAAACTAACCCTTTTGTAAACTTTGCGTTGAATACAACAACTGCTCAAAAAG
>CAIKZP010000033.1 GCA_903831935.1 uncultured Bacteroidota bacterium
CAAAATGCCAGGCGACGCTTGGCAAAAATTTGCTAATTTACGTTTACTGCTTACTCATCAGATGTGTAGCCCAGGTAAAAAACTTAACTTTATGGGTAATGAGTTTGGTCAAGGCCGCGAATGGAATGTCAACGCAAGCCTGGATTGGTATTTACTAGATTCGCATTGGCATCAAGGCGTTAAACTGGCTAGCCACGACCTCAATCACCTCTATGCTAACTTACCGGCGCTTCACGATTTAGACTTCCAACCGCAGGGGTTTGACTGGATAGACTGCCAAGATATGGACCAATCCGTATTGAGTTATTTCCGCCGCGCACGCGATGGCAGTTTTGTATTAGTATTGCTGAACTTTACGCCAATACCAAGAGAAAACTACCGTCTAGGCGTCCCTGAATCTGGTGTTTATACTGAAATCTTTAATAGCGATGCGCAATATTATGGCGGTAGTAACACTAGCAATGGAACATCGATAAAAACAGAAAAAACAAGCTGGATGGGACATGGTCAATCCATCTTAATTACATTACCGCCGCTTAGTGGTGTAATTTTACAAATCAAACAAGCCTAAATAAATTATAATACTGCAAAATCAACCGAATAATTAAGCATGACAAATCCAACAAATTCGCCAGCATGGCAAGCACTTAACGAACACTTTCAAGAAATCTTCCCTTTGCAAATGCGTGATATGTTTGCAGAAGACCCGAAAAGATTCGATACATTCTCATTAAAATTCAATGACTTTTTGTTAGATTACTCTAAGCAAAGAATCTCTGAAAAGACCATGACTTTACTCACCAACTTGGCTCGCCAAAGTGATATTGAAGCTTGGCGTGAGAAGATGTTCTCTGGTGAGAAGATTAACTTTACTGAAAATCGTGCCGTATTACACACAGCCCTTCGCAACCGCAGCAACAAACCTGTGCTTGTTGACGGCAAAGATGTGATGCCAGAAGTCAATCGCGTTTTAGCGCAAATGCGCTCATTCAGCGATAGCGTGCGTAATGGTAATTGGCTGGGCTACACCGGCAAACGTATTACAGACATTGTTAACATTGGCATTGGCGGCTCAGACCTAGGCCCGGTGATGGTTTGCACAGCACTCAAAGCTTATGCTCAAAAAGACCTAAACGTTCATTTTGTTTCTAACATTGATGGCACACACTTGGCGCAAGCCTTAGAGGTTTGCGACCCTGAAACCACGCTATTTATTGTCGCTTCCAAAACATTCACTACCCAAGAGACCATGACTAATGCGCGCTCTGCACGCACTTGGTTCTTAAAATCAGCCAAAGACAATGCGCACATTGCTAAGCACTTCGTTGCGCTTTCAACTAACGCAATGGCTGTGCAAGAGTTCGGCATTGATCCAGCAAATATGTTCGAGTTTTGGGACTGGGTAGGCGGCCGTTATTCATTGTGGTCAGCGATTGGCTTATCCATTGCCTTGTATGTAGGTATGGATAACTTTGAAGCTCTACTTGAAGGTGCACACGAAATGGATAACCATTTCAAAACTGCTCCTCTAGAAAAGAATATGCCAGTAATCTTGGCGATGTTAGGTGTTTGGTATAACAACTTCTTTGAAGCTGAAACCCAAGCCATATTACCTTACGACCAAGGTTTATCAAGATTTCCAGCTTACTTGCAACAAGGTGATATGGAAAGTAATGGTAAGTTTATTAGCCGAGCTGGAGAGCGCATTACCTACACCACAGGCCCAATTATTTGGGGTGAAGCTGGTACAAACGGCCAACATGCTTTCTACAATATCAGAAATAAATGCTTTAGGAGTTATAACAAGTGAATCTATTTTCTAATTAAAACAAATTACTGTCAAAAAGGCATAAATTATTATCAATCTGTATGTCACATTATTATAAATTGTTTCTATAAATATTGATAGATTAATTACGTATTTATACATTTTATCCAGGTAAAAATAGCAAACACAATAAATTTATATATTAAAAACATTTCAATAATAAAATAAAGTGTAATTTTTATTAATATATAACATAAAATATTAAATTCAAAATCTCATATTTCTTGATTTATATTAGATTGGGATCCAACTTCCACGCTTTTACTAGATACTTCGCTTTTAGGATTTTAAGTAGGTTACTTAATGACTTTAGTACTTGGTTTATTGGGATTTTAATTTTGATTATTTTTGGATGTATTTTTTAACATACTATTTGATTACAGTACACCCTGGACATTTTATTTAACTATGAGGATACCTTGCGACTGTAAATACTTCTGGATTTCATCAATGCTGTCTGGGTTACTCCTATTATTCCGTACTATTATATTTCCCCTACCTGTATTTTTATCAGATTTGTTTGTATTTTTTTTGAAATCTATTACAGAATACCCGTGATCATTAGCTATTTTTTTGAATAATTTCATGTCGAATTTTTGATTAACTCCTTTGACTTCAAACTCGTATACCTACATTTCTTTATTCAATTAGTTCTATTTTTGTCGGAAAAGGGAAATCCTATCTTGAATAGGTTCGATGTTTTCTTGTTTTTTTATTTGTTTATTTTCTTTTGGGGGTTATTGGCGGATTTCTTGGTTTAGAATATCTACCATTTTTATTGGATTGACCTTCTTACCTTTTATGAACTCTGGTGCTCGTGGTAACTTATCACAAATGGCACAGATGGCAGGTATGAAGGGTCTAGTGGTGAACGCTGCTGGAA
>CAIKZP010000034.1 GCA_903831935.1 uncultured Bacteroidota bacterium
GGCATAATTTATTCTACCTAAAAATGAAACTAAATTAGACTGATACTTATTTGTAATGATAGGCAACACCTGTTCGGCAGATTGCAAGTTTTCATTTTGCAGCAAATCATTTGGAAATGTTTTTGCTTCAGCTCTTTTAGATTGACCTGTATTTTTTTCGTATGTAGATGCAGCAGTTACATTAATGCTATGTTGGGCTATTTTTTTATTGTATGTTAAAATGCTTTCAGATACAATACTAGACCAACTATTATCTGATTTTAATCCCCATCCTTTTGAAGCAAAACCTTCATAAACAGTTCTAGGATAATATTGATCCCGCGCATTACTTCCATAATTAAATCCTATGTTTTGTCGGAACTTTAAATTTTTATCAAGCGTAACTTCTAAGTAATTTGAAGTAAAAATATTAGTTGCTGTTACTTTATTTAACACATCAGTTACATATATACTAGGATTAGTAATAAAGTCGTCGCCAATGCCGTCGTATTCTTCAATGATTCTAGTTGTTGCAGGAAACGTAAGCGCAGACCTTACTACTCCAGCACTAGCGGCATCGGATTTGTCTGTACCAGTTTTTACGCCATTGGTGGTTGAATTAGAAATAGAACTACTAGTTCCAATTTTAAATATTTTACCAAGATTTCTAGTTAAATTAAAACTCAACCCAATTTTTTTATAGCCAGAAGTTTGAATAATTCCATCTTGATTGGTATATCCAAAAGTTAAATTATGACTTCCAGTTTCAGAAGCACCAGAAACATTTAAACTATATTGTTGTGTAAGTGCTTTTTTGAAAATTCTATCTTGCCAATCGTTATCATCTCCCTCATATAATGCAGGATTTGAATATAAAGGTGTATAGCTAGTGCCATCGTATTTATTTGCATTGGTATACGAAAGGTTTTGAAAATTTGCATATTCAACAGGATTAAGAATGCGTAGTTTTTTTGAAACTTCTGCCATTCCTAAATTTGCAGTTAACTCAACTTTGTCTTTACCAATTTTTCCTTTGCGAGTAGTAATTAAAACAACCCCATTCGCTCCCCTAGATCCATAAATAGCAGTAGCAGATGCATCTTTTAATACATCTATAGATTCAATATCATTCGGGTTAATAAAAGCAAGGGCATTTAGCGTTTGCTTTTCGTCGCTACCTAAAGACTCTGGCGTTAATCCACTACTACTATTATTAAAAGGAACCCCATCAATTACATATAAAGGCTCTGTTCCTCCTAAAAAAGAATTTGAACCACGAACCTTTATGCTTAAACCAGCACCAGGAGCGCCATCATTTTGAGTAACATTCACTCCTGCTAACTTGCCCTGCATGGCTTGTAGTATATTACCAGGATTGTCGCGCATAATATCTTCTCGCGAAATTCTTTGCGCCGCTCCAGTTAAATCTGATTTTCTTACAGTACCATATCCTATGACAATAACATCTGCTAGGTTAGCTACTGCGCTTTTCAACAATACTTCTATGCTAGATTTTTTTGAAACATTCAATTCAATGGATTCCATTCCTACATAAGACACCAAAATACTTTGCGACTTAGCAGGCAACTCAATTGTAAAAGCACCTTTGTCGTTACTTAAAGTAATCAATTTGGTATTTTTTACAGCAATTGTTGCCCCAGCAATTGGCATACCCTTTTCATCAATAACTTTTCCCGTTATTTTATTAGTCTGAGCCTGACTAGTATTCACCAATAAGGTTAATACTAGTAGAAAGAAAATGAGCACTTTTTTCATATGGCATAATGATTTTCTCAAATGTAGACTGATGTTTATATAATTATTGATACTATTTTATCAATTTATTGTATTTTATTAGTAATTTAAACTAGTGAAAGCGTAAATAAATAATATATTAAGCATCATTATCAATTAAATCAACCGTAATTACCCTATAATTTATATCAGAACCATTAATAATATTATTTTATCAAAAAAGCAAAAGACAGCTTACTAAAAGAAATTACCCCGCTAACAATTAGCGACTGTTTTACTGTGTTCTCAAGAACAAAAACCGAGTTTGACTTTCCGCTTCATTACCACGAAGAATTTGAAATAAACCTTATCATAAACGCAAAAGACGCAAAAAGAATTATTGGCGACCATATTGGAGAAATTAACAACATAGAACTTGTGCTAGTTGGCCCAAACCTTCCTCACTGCTGGAAAACACATTTGTGCAAAAGCAAAAAAATTATTGAAATAACCATTCAGTTTCACAAAGATCTTTTTGACGACAAATTTTTAAGGAGAAACCAACTGTTTTTTATAAAAGATATGTTTGAAAAAGCTTACCAAGGGATACTATTTTCAACAGAAACAACCCTTTTAGTTGAAAAAAGAATTAGGGCATTGGGTAATCAGAAAGGCTTTTTTTCAGTACTTGAATTAATGTCAATTTTAAATACATTATCCATTTCAAAAGACATACAACTCTTGTCTAACGCCTCTTTCAGCAATGTTAGCAAATCATACAATAGCAGGAGGGTAGAGAAAGTAGTTGATTACCTAAACCAAAATTTTAGTAAGTCAATTACACTAGCAAATGTTGCGAATATGTCTAATATGACAGAAGTGTCTTTCAGTAGATTTTTTAAATCAAATACTGGAATAAGTTTTATAGATAATTTACTAGAGATTCGACTAGGTCAAGCATCTCGTTTATTAATTGACACGAATTTACCTATTAGTGAAATAGCCTTTAAATGTGGCTTCAACAATATTTCGAATTTTAATAGGCTATTTAAAAAGAAAAAGAATTGTACCCCAAAAAGTTTCAGAGAAGATTATAGTTATGTAGATCGGGTGTTTATTTAATTTTAAATCTAATTTATAAAAGCGATAGCCTAAACCGATTAACCCTTTCAAGATACTGTTGAAGGTATATTTTTTTTGCTTTTTTACTCAAAAATGAACGATCAATTAATGAAGGAACTTCCTTATTAATTGTTGCATATTTTTTTAAGATTGGCTCTGTTATTTTTTCTTCTAATCCAATATGTTTTCCAAACAAAATAAAGTCGTCATAAGTGTAAAAGCCATACCTACTATAAGCTGGGGCTTCAAAATCTTTATCATACAAACCACCTTGTAACGACAAATTACCATCGTCTATATGCAAGGCTGTACAAACCAAATCATATGCTGGAGATAAGATATAATCACCGTCGGATGTTTCCATTAATGAAAAGTTTTTTAGGTGTGCGTCGCCATTGCTGAATGCATAGTTGAATACTACTATTTCAAAGAATTTTAGTTTCTCAATTTTGGCAGCAGGCACATATTTATCTATTGTTTTTGCTATGTCGGCATAACTCGCTTTAATTTTAAACTCCGATCCATCTGTTTCGGATGTTAAGCCTATTAATGTAGCAAAGTCTTCTATCTGAAATTTTAAATCATCCTTTATATAATCAAACCTTTTTGTAAGATATGCTGGTGTGCCATCTTTAAAAAAAATCAATCCATTGGTAGCTGTATTAATATGATAAACTTGATAAGCAATTTGCATTGTGAGGTGCTCATTTGCTGGTAAATCTTCTACTAATTCTAGGCGCTCTGCAGGGATTGGTTTTAGTATAAATTCGCCTGATTTTTCAACCAATTCTAGTTGGTTGTTATTTAGTTTGATAGAATACTTTTCTTGAAAACCTGAAATAGAAATGCTTTTTCTTTTTTCATTAAATGTTTTTGTTTGTTGGCTATTAGTTCCTGGTGCTGTGAAAGACAAAACATGACTAATTTATTTTGACCTTTTTCCAAAAAGATCCTTCATAGCTTTTGGACTATAGCTAGCAAAACCAGGCATAAGTGTTGAAGGGCAACAATTTATTTTATTCAAATTCATTTTGTATTGGTTCTATTGTTAGGGGTCCGATGGTTTCAAAATTGGCTGTTGCCAATAACAAACTGAAATAATCTGTTTCTGCAATTTTTAAAAGTCTGCATTGCAATTTTTTATTGGATCCTTCACTCAATAAATTCATAAAAACAGGAAATAGGTATTTACTTTCAAAAGGACCTTTGCTTGGTAACATAGTAATACTTATTGGCCTTCCGCCAAATTCAATATATTCTTTTGTATATCTAAAGGCATATCCTTTTGAGGTTTTTTCTAAAATCCCTGCCAGCGTTTTATTGTATTTTACCAATGCTTTCATACAATTCAAATGATTTATAATCCTTTGTTTTTAATTTGAAAAATCATTTCAACACCTAATACTTCAAATAATTTATCGGCCGTTTCTAATGATGGGTTACCAGTGCCTTGCTCTATTTCACGAATAGTTCTTAATGATACACCTGCAATAGCCGCTAATTTTTCTTGGGTTATTTTTAGCGTAGCTCTCCTATCCCCTACTATTCTTTGCATTTTATTTATTGATTTCGGCAACATAATACCTATTTTGATGTAAATTAATAATAAAATACTAAAAAACAATGTTTTAGGCAATATAGTGCCGAATGATATATCAACTCAATTGTCTACACAGTGTGTATTCAATTTGCACGGCAAAAAAAATAGTAAAGGATGCCTTTAAAATACTGGCAACTAAAATGGGAATGGAATTGAAAAACTGATGCAGAGAGGAAGGGATTCGAACCCTCGATACGTTGCCGTATACACACTTTCCAGGCGTGCTCCTTCAACCACTCGGACACCTCTCTGTTTATTTATCTTAAACCCCAAGCCTAATTAAGACTAGAAAGGTTTATTTAAATGGAGTGCAAAAATAGCTGATTGAAATTAGGAACCGAATATTTTTTGGGCATTAGCCGTAGTGATTGCAGCTACTTCTTCAATACTGGTGTTTTTTGCGGCGGCAAGCGCGGCTACTATATAACTTAAATAACTGCTTTCATTTCTTTTTCCCCTAAAAGGCACTGGTGTTAAATAAGGTGCGTCTGTTTCTAAAACCAAGTGTGCTAGGTCTATTTGAGCCAAAACCTCTGGTAAACCAGCATTTTTGTAGGTAATTACCCCTCCTATCCCTAAATAAAATCCTAAGTCTATTACTTGCTTAGCCGATTCGGCACTGCCACTAAAGCAATGAAAAATTCCTTTCAAACCTTTTTGAGCAAAGGGTTTTACACGATTAATGGTTTCTTGCATGGCATTGCGCGTATGAATTACAATAGGTATGTTTTTATCGAGTGCCCATTGCATTTGTGTATCAAACGCTTCGTATTGCTGCTTTTCGAATGTTTTATCCCAATAAAAATCGAGTCCTATTTCTCCTACAGCCACAAATGGTCGTTTATCTAACCAGCCTTTTACATGGTCTAACTCTGTTTGTACATTTTCTTTTACATAACAAGGATGCAAACCCATCATGGCTATACACAATGACGGATAAAGGGTTTCTAAACCTAGCATTGCATCGGTTGACTCCGAATCTATGGCCGGTAGATAGATTTTTGAAACTCCTGCTGATAGGGCTCTGTCTACCACTTGTTGTGTATCTGCTGAAAATTCTTCGGAATAAAGATGACAATGGGTATCAATAAGGGTCATGCTGCAAAAATCGGGGATTTCGCACAAATTTAAACGGGCTTTGTTGATTTTGAAAGATTCCTAGCTATTTTTTGGCGACTGCAAAATAAAAAACAAGGGGTGCCGTTTATATAAAGCAGCAATGCAAAAATTGATAAAATTAGCTTCAAGCTATTTTTTATAGGGTACGGATTAAAAAACTGGCCGAGGTTTCTACCTTGGCCATCTTTTTTTGATTATTGAGGTAATGCTTTGAATTGGTAGCCCAAGTCACTAAAATGGGCCAATACCTTGGGCAATGCATAAGAAAGTCTATCAAAGGCTTTGGCACTGTCGTGAAAAACCACAATCGATCCTTTTTTGGTAAATTTAATAACCTGCTCGGCACATTTTATAGGGCTTAATGATTGGTCGAAATCGCCACTTAAAACATCCCACATAATTATTTTTGCCGAGGCCAATTGTGTTGATTGATTTTGATTATTTAAAGTTGCTTTTACTGCGGCTATTTGACTATGTTTAATTCTGCCATAAGGTGGTCGGAACAAATTAGATTTTATACATTGTGCAGCCAATTCAGTATCCTTCAAATACTTGTCTGTACTGGTTTTCCAGCCATTGGTATGGTGTTGCGTATGGTTGCCTACGCAATGCCCTTCCGCTAAAATTCTATTGTATATTTCAGGTTCGGCCAATACGTTTTTTCCTATACAAAAAAAACTGGCTTTGGCTTGGTATTGCCGTAATAAATTCAGCACAAATGGAGTTGCTATTGGGTGCGGTCCATCGTCGAAACTTAAATAAATTATTTTTTCCTTTTCCGGAATCCGCCAACAAAGTGTGGGATACAACCAACGTATAAAAAAAGGCGTTTTTACCAAATACATGCTACAAAGTACTATTTTTTGAGAATGGTTTTTAATTACGGTTCTGCAAAGTTTATCTTTGTACTAATATGAGTAAGAAAGTTAGAGTTCGTTTTGCGCCTTCACCCACTGGTGGACTGCATTTGGGCGGTGTAAGAACCGTATTATTTAATTACCTTTTTGCCAAACAAAATGGTGGTGATTTTATTGTTAGAATTGAAGATACCGACCAAACACGTTTTGTGGATGGTGCTGAAGATTATATTTTTAAAACACTTGAGTGGTGTGGCATGGTGCCCGATGAAAGCCCTTTGCACGGTGGACCTTTTGCGCCTTACAGACAAAGTGAGCGTAAAGCCAATTACCGAAAATTTGCAGACCAATTAGTGGCTGATGGCTTTGCTTATTATGCATTTGATACCACGGCCGATTTAGAAGCCATGCGTACCGAATACAAAACACCTGAAAATCCATCGCCTCAATACAACCATAGTTTGCGCGAAAAAATGCGCAATTCAATTAGTTTGTCGGCACAAGAAGTAACCAATTTATTGGCTGCAGGAACACCCCATGTGGTGCGTATTAAAATGCCTTTAAATGATACCGTTTCTTTTAATGATATGATTCGTGGAGAAGTGAGTTTTAATACTGCACAAGTAGATGACAAAGTTTTATTAAAAGCAGATGGTATGCCAACTTACCATTTAGCCGTAGTGGTAGATGACTATCAAATGCAAATTACACATGCATTTCGGGGCGAAGAATGGTTGCCTTCTGCACCTGTTCATTTATTGCTTTGGAAATATTTAGGATGGGAAGCCGAGATGCCGCAGTGGGCGCACTTGCCTTTAATTTTAAAACCAGATGGTAACGGAAAATTAAGCAAGCGCGATGGCGATAGACTTGGCTTTCCTGTATTTGCAATGGATTGGACCGATAGTAAAACCAACGAAACAACCGTAGGATTTAAAGAGCACGGATTTTTACCAGCGGCTTTTGTAAACTTATTGGCCATGCTTGGTTGGAACGATGGTAGTGACCAAGAAATATTTACCATGCAAGAATTGATTGCTAAATTTTCTATGGATCGTGTACACAAAGGCGGTGCAAAATTCGATTATGAAAAAGCAAAATGGTTTAACCACGAATGGATTAAAAAAACACCGGTAGCTGAATTAGTTGATCATATTAAAATACTATTTGCTCAAAAAAATATTGCCATCAGCAACAATGATTTATTAGCCAAAGTAATTGAGTTAGTTAAAGATCGTTGCACTGTATTGCCCGATTTTATTTCGCAAAGCAGTTTCTTTTTTGAAATGCCTGCAACTGTTGATATTGCTGCAGTAAAGCCTAAATGGGACGATAAGAAAAATATGTTTTTTACTGAATTAATTAGGGCTTACGAATTAAGCAATCAATGGGAATCGCACGACCTTGAACGCGAGTTTAAAGAACTCTCTGCGGCCAATGATTTAAAACCTGGCGAATTAATGTTGCCTTTGCGCATTATGTTAGTGGGTGGTAAATTTGGACCAGGTGTATTTGATATTGCAGCACTAATTGGCAAAGAAGATACTTGTAAAAGAATCAAAGATTTTTTATCGTTAATGCAACATAGTTAATTGATTGTTTAAATTGTTTTTATGCAAAGACCCATTCGTGTACTCGTTGCCAAAGTAGGATTAGATGGTCATGACCGTGGTGCAAAAATAATTGCAACTGCTCTGCGCGATGCAGGCATGGAAGTAATTTATACTGGTTTACGCCAAACTGCCGAAATGGTTGTGAATGCTGCTTTACAAGAAGATGTTGATGCCATTGGTGTGAGTATTTTATCGGGCGCACACATGACGGTATTTCCAAAATTAATTGCATTGATGAAAGAGAAAGGAATGAACGATGTGCTACTTACTGGCGGCGGAATTATTCCTTCTAATGATATGGAAACACTGCAAGCAATGGGTGTAGGCAACCTTTTTGCTCCAGGTGCTACAACCGCCGAAATAGCCAACTACATTAAAGAATGGGTGGCTAAGAATCGTGATTTTTAAATTAAAATTCATTGCAGATGTACACTACCCTTTTAACTAGTTTAGAGAATGGCATTTTTACCATTACTATTAATCGGCCCGACAAATTAAATGCCCTCAATAATGCGGTATTTGTTGATTTAAATAAAGCGATTGATGAAGTGTATTCGAATGACGCTATTAAATCGGTTATTATTACTGGTGCGGGTGCAAAAGCATTTGTAGCAGGAGCAGATATTAGTGAATTTAACCAATTAGATGCGCAAACAGCAATGGCATTATCTAAAGCTGGTCAAGACAGTTTTTTTAGAATTGAAAATTCACCTAAACCCATTGTTGCCTGTGTTAATGGTTTTGCTTTAGGTGGCGGATGCGAACTAGCCATGAGTTGTCATTTTAGAATTGCTTCCGATAACGCTAAGTTTGGTCAGCCAGAAGTGAACCTAGGATTGATTCCTGGATATGGTGGCACACAAAGACTGGTTCAACTAATTGGCAAAGGAAGGGCATTAGAATTATTAATGTCTGGAGCCATGATTGATGCGCTAACGGCTTTACAATATGGCTTAGTAAACTATTGCGTTCCACAAGAAGAACTATTAATTAAAGCCCAAACTATTTTAACACTTATTCAATCTAAGGCACCAATTGCTGTGGCAAAATGTATTGAATCTGGCAATGCTGTTTTTGACGAATCAACAAATGGCTATGCCACTGAAATAGCGGGTTTTGGTACCTGTTTTGAAACCGCAGATAGGGTTGAAGGCACTACCGCCTTTTTAGAAAAACGTAAGGCCGTTTTTATTGGCAAATAATTTCTAATAGTTCTCTTCGTTTTTAGCGGCTTACACTACCTTTGCGGGGCTAAAAAGAAACATTCATTTTTCTTTAAAATTAACTAGTATGCAATATCGTATTGAAAAAGACACCATGGGCGAAGTACAGGTACCAGCCGATGTTTATTGGGGTGCACAAACCCAACGCAGCATTGAAAATTTTCAAATTGCACAAGACATCAATAAGATGCCAAAAGAAATTATTAAAGCATTTGCTTACTTAAAAAAAGCAGCGGCATTAACTAATTTTGATGCAGGTGTTTTGGCAGCCGATAAAGCAGCGTTAATAGGACAAGTATGTGATGAAATTTTAGACGGAAAATTAGCCGATCAATTTCCATTAGTGGTTTGGCAAACAGGAAGTGGCACGCAGAGCAATATGAATATGAATGAAGTGGTTGCATACCGCGCGCATGTAATTAAAGGTGGTGCATTAACCGATAAAGATAAATTTTTACATCCCAACGACGACGTTAATAAATCGCAAAGTTCTAATGATACTTTTCCAACGGCTATGCATATTGCAGCCTATAAAATTTTATTAGAAACAACCATACCAGGCATTTCAAAATTGCGCGATACATTGGCGCAAAAGAGTAAAGATTTTATGCATGTTGTTAAAATAGGTAGAACCCATTTTATGGATGCTACCCCTTTAACACTTGGCCAAGAAATTAGCGGATATGTTTCTCAATTAAACCATGGACTTAAAGCAATTAATAATTCATTGGCACATTTAAGTGAATTGGCTTTGGGCGGAACGGCTGTTGGCACAGGCATTAACACACCAAAAGGTTACGATGTGAATGTGGCAAAACATATTGCCAACTTAACTGGTTTGCCTTTTGTTACTGCAGAAAATAAATTTGAAGCACTAGCTGCTCACGACGCAATTGTTGAAGCGCATGGTGCACTAAAAACAGTGGCCGTTTCGTTAATGAAAATTGCCAATGATGTTCGAATGCTTTCTTCAGGACCAAGAAGTGGTATTGGTGAATTGCATATTCCCGATAACGAACCAGGTTCTTCAATTATGCCAGGCAAAGTAAACCCTACACAATGCGAAGCGCTTACTATGATTGCTGCACAAGTAATGGGCAATGATGTTGCTATTTCTATTGGAGGTGCAACAGGCCATTTTGAATTGAATGTGTTTAAACCTGTAATGATTTATAATTTCTTGCACAGTGCCCGTTTAATTGGTGATGGCTGCGTAAGTTTTAACGATAAATGCGCCGTAGGATTAATGCCTATTGAAGCAAATATTAAAAAACACGTAGACAATTCTTTAATGTTGGTTACTGCATTAAACACAAAAATCGGTTATTATAAATCGGCCGAAATTGCACAGACTGCACACAAAGAAGGAACTACTTTAAAAGAAATGGCCATTAAATTAGGCTACCTCACCGCAGAAGAATTTGATGCTTGGGTAATACCAGCAGAAATGGTGGGCGAAATTAAATAAGGTTTATTTTTTTATAATTGGTGCTTTCACCAACTGCGTATCTGTAACCAGTGTTGCTACTCGATAGCCGCCCGTATCAACTTCCGTTTTGGAATATTTTGATTGGATGGCTATTAGTTCACTGGTTACAAGATGTGTGGATGCCAAATACAATTGGCGCATTTTTTTCCACCCATTTATTTGTAACAATGCTTTACTTGAAATAGCAGTACCTACTAAATTCAAGTATTGTAGCTGGTTGAGTTCACTCAAGTACTGTAATTGTTTATCAGTAATATTTGAATGTTCAATACTTAGTTTGGTTAAATTTTGTAGCGTACTAATTTTTTGCCAAGCAGTTTCAGATAATTGAATAGCTGGCATTTTTAACCAGATTAATTGTTTTTTTAAATCAGAAATTTGGCTAAGTGTTTTTTCGTCTAGTGTTTTTAAATTGATCAAATTTACACTGAGGTAATTGCTGTTTTGCGCAATGGGCAATACCACAACAGCTTTTTTTTGCAAATCAATTAGCAAAGATTCATTGGCTTTATCTACCAACTCATTTGGAATATTAGAAGGAATGATTGCTGCGCTTGCGTTTTTTTCTAAAGCAGTTAAAGCCAATTTAACAGAATTTGGTTGGTCTAATTCTTTTACTTTTTTTGAAAACCCAATACCTGTTTGAATCCACCATTGCAAAAACAATCTTTCTTGTTCTGTTAAAGCTGTTTTGCCTTTTGGTGGCATGTGTTTTTCATTGAGTGGATCTAAACTTACGCGCTGAAAAATTTCGCTTTTTTCTGCATGGCCCACACTAATAATTGCACCACCTTTTCCGCCTTTTAAAATCCCTTCTTCGGTATCTAAACGCAGGTTGCCTTTTTGCTTAGAACCGCTATGGCATTTAATACATTTTTCGGTAAAAATAGGCTGAATAATGTCTTTGTATATTAAAGCTTCTTGTGCATTGGTAATGGGTTTGGGAACAAATAACGTATCTGAATTGGTTGCAGAAAACGCTTTGGTTAAATAGCCATCGCCATGGGTAAGTGTTCCGCCAAAATGCCCGGTAGTAAATAATAAAATTCCTAAAACAACTGCTATGTATTTTGAAATAGATGCTTGTTTTTTTACCGAAAAATAATACCCAATCACTGAAACAATTGCTACAGCTATACCCATCCAACGATGCAGGTTTAAAGTACTTTCATTGTATTCGCCTGTATTAGATAAAAGCCATCCTGTAATACAAGAGAGGATGGCTGCTATGGCACCTGTTAAATAAGTGATGGGAATGGCGAATGCAACAGATTGGTATTTTGTATTTGTTTGCAATACTTCTAATACAAGTGCAAACAATAAAATACCAATGGGCAAATGCACCAATACTGGGTGAAAATTTCCAATAAATTCTGTTACTACAAAAAGCATTTTATTATTATTTTAAAACCAGTTTTATGCAACAATTTCATTAATCACTCGTCCGTATACATCAGTTAGTCTAAATGATCGGCCCTGAAATGGATATATTAATTTTTCGTGGTCGAATCCTAATTGATTTAAAATAGTAGCTTGAATATCGTATGGCGTTACTTTTCCGCTGATAGCACTGTAGCCTATTTCATCGGTTTCGCCGTAACTAGTTCCTTTTTTTATACCTCCTCCTGCCATCCAAATGGTGTATGCTTCTGTATGGTGGTCGCGTCCTTTGAATGGATTTTTTTTGCCGTCTCTATTTTCTTGCATGGGTGTTCTACCAAATTCTCCACCCCACACAACCAAGGTTTCATCTAACAAACCCCTTTGTTTTAAGTCGAGTAATAATGCGGTGATTGGTTTATCAATCGTTCTACATTTATTTACCAAACCATAATCAACAGCGCCTCTTTCGTCGGTGCCATGTGTATCCCATCCCCAATCAAATAATTGTACATATCGAACACCTTTTTCCACCAATTTTCTGGCCAACAATACATTATTTGCAAAAGAAGCTTTGCCTGGTTGCGTACCATACATTTCATGAATATATGCTGGCTCGTCGTTAATATTCATTACATCAGGAACAGAAATTTGCATGCGATAAGCCATTTCGTATTGTGCAATTCGCGCTACAATTTCAGGATCTTTAAACTCTTCGTAGGTTGCACGATTGGCTTCGTTAATGGCATCTATTGAGGCTTTGCGAAGGTCTCTATCCATTCCCGCAGGATCTTTTACAAACAATACCGGATCGCCTTCTCCCCTGCATTGTACGCCTTGGTAAACCGATGGCAAAAATCCACTTCCCCAAACACTTTTTCCTGCATCCGGAAAATTTCCGCCCGATGTTAATACCACAAATCCTGGTAGGTTATCATTTTCTGAACCCAATCCATAAGTGGCCCAAGCACCAATACTAGGCCTTCCCAATCGAGCCGATCCAGTATGCATTAATAGTTGCGCAGGCCCATGATTAAATTGGTCTGTTTGCACTGCTTTTAAAAAACTTATTTCGTCTGCAACCGTTGATAAATGTGGTAAATTATCGGAGATCCATGCGCCTGAATTACCCCTTTGTTTAAATGCGGCTTGTGGACCTAACATTTTTGGAACACCTCGTATAAACGCAAACTTTTTTCCTTCTAATAAAGACTGCGGACAATCTTGACCGTCTAGCTGTTGCAATGCTGGTTTAAAATCAAACAATTCTAATTGCGATGGCGCTCCTGCCATGTGTAAATAAATAACAGACTTTGCTTTTCCTACAAAATGCGGCGCGTGTGGCATTAGAGGATGTGCACTATTTAATAAATCAGATCCATCTTTCGAACCCAACCAATTACAGCCACTTAAAAATGAACCCAATGCCATTGCCCCAACACCGGTAACACTTTCTTTAAAAAAATGTCGGCGTGTTAGTTGCTGAAGCACTTGGTCGTTTGCTTCTTGAATAATTCTTTTATTATGTTTACTCATAGCAATTAATTTTTAGTGATGAATTCATCGGTATTCATCATTGCTGCAGCCACCATAATTAATGCAGCAGTTTCTGGTGTTTGGTGTTCTATTTTTGGTCCGGTAATAGCACGCATTTTTTTGCTGTCTGCACGAAATTTATTCAAAGCAGTTTGATACAATTTTTCAAATGCATTTCTTTTATCGGTACTAATAGTTTGAAACATGGCAAGTTCATATCCCTTGTTAATTTGTGCAATTGGATCTTTTTTTACAATCGATTGAATACGCCATGCAAAATGTTGTGCAGCTTCTACATTTACCGAATCATTTAAACTAGTGAGGGCTTGCAAAGGTGTATTGGTTCTTATACGTCTTACGGTACATCCTTCTCTACTGGTACCATCAAAACTTATCATGGAAGGATAGGGCGCAGAACGTTTCCAATAAGTGTACAATGCCCGCCTGTATTGGTCTACACTGTCTGAAGTTTTCCAGGCAGCTCTATTATACGGAGACATCCAAATACCTTCTGGCTGAAATGGCATCACTCCAGGACCATACATTTTATTACTAATTAATCCACTGACTACTAAACTCTGATCGCGCAATTGTTCGGCAGATAATCTTACCCGCGGACCTCGTGCATAAAATTTATTATACGGATCTTTTTCAACGGCTTCTTTATTAAAATTTGATTGCTGCCTATACGTAGCACTCATTAAAATATGCTTCATTAATTTTTTTAAATCCCATTGGTATTCATTCATCAATTTCCAAGATAAATAATCGAGTAGTTCGCGGTGTGTTGGCGCCATTCCTTGGCTACCCATATCTTCTAGCGTTTCTACAATTCCTTGTCCAAAAAATTGCTCCCAAATTCTATTCACCATGGTGCGTGCAGTGAGCGGATTTTTTTTATCGGTTAACCACTGCGCTAAGCCCAATCGATTTCTTGGTGCATTTGCAGGAAAGGGAATTAAGGAA
Organism: uncultured Bacteroidota bacterium; assembly: GCA_903831935.1. Classification (GTDB taxonomy): domain Bacteria; phylum Bacteroidota; class Bacteroidia; order Chitinophagales; family Chitinophagaceae; genus Sediminibacterium. The sequence continues at coordinate 14,619 of CAIKZP010000034.1, forward strand.
GCTGGAACATCTGCTTGTACTTCTTTTCCTTTCACCAACCAATTGCCTTTTATAAATACATGTGTAGGCCTATACAAATCGGTAGGATTTTCTACCATGATGGGTGTATAGGTTACTTTGATAGGATTAAACAACTCTTCGAAATGTTTGTAAGCCGAATCGTATCCTGGCAAACCCTTACCAGGAAAGGGATTGCTAAAGTAAAACCAGTCGAATTGCATGCCCGATTCTTCTGGTGTTTTTAATGCACTATTTGAATAAGTAAAATACAAATGGTGTTTGCCAACTGTTGCTGGAATATTTAATTGATTTATTTTCCAAGCACCTTTTGTGTCTGGTACTTTAATTTTACTAATAACAGCTCCATCTGGTTTGTCTAAATGTATTAACCAAACGCCATTTGGGTTCCATGCTTTGTAGCGATAATAGAGTTGTGTATAATTGGTAAGTGATACTTCTTTTATTCTTGCAATAGCATTGTTTCTTAGCACCAACCATTTGGTATCTGCTAGTGCACTATTGGTTAGTTCATCTGCTGCAATAGAATTGATGGCTGGTGATCCTGTTTTTAAAAACAAGCTCAATTCTTTTTCGCGACTTGGTGCATTGGTTTGTAGCCATTGTTTTAATTCTACAAATTTCGTACTATCTTCTTTGTGAAACTCACGTAGCAAAGGGTATTCACTATAAGTGTCTTCGTCTCTTGAATTATTAAAAAAAGCCATGAACTTATAATATTCATCGTGCTTGAATGGATCGTAAGGATGGCTATGACATTGCACACAATTAAAAGTAGTTCCCATAATTGCCGACCAAGTAGTGTTTACTCTATCAACAATTGCTGCAGTTCTAAACTCTTCGTTATCGGTTCCGCCTTCGTCGTTAGTAAGTGTATTTCTATGAAAAGCCGTTGCAATAAATTGTGCATCTGTAGGATTGGGCAATAAATCACCAGCCAATTGTTCTATTAAAAAACGATCGTAAGGTTTGTTTTCATTAAAGGCATTAATTAACCAGTCGCGGTATCGCCATATAGTTCTTGAATCATCGCGCTCATAGCCTTTTGTGTCGGCGTATCGGGCCAAATCCATCCATACTGCTGCCCATCTTTCGCCA
>CAIKZP010000035.1 GCA_903831935.1 uncultured Bacteroidota bacterium
AAAGGTTTGATAGGATTAGGCGGCGTTGCCAAAAGATCTCCGTATATTATGCAAGTAATGAGTGATGTAATGAATATGCCAATTAGAATTCATAAAAGCGAACAAACCTGTGCACTAGGCGCAGCAATGTTTGCAGCTACTGCCGCACAAATTCATGCATCTGTTGAAATAGCCATGGAAGCCATGGGACAAGGTTTTGAAACAACTTATTATCCTAACCCATCAAATACCGAATACTATACAAAGCGAATGGTTAAATACCAAAACTTAGGTAGTTTTATTGAATCGAATTAATACAAATTAAAAGCATGTATCAACAAATTAAACAAGCCGCTTACGATGCAAATATGCAATTACCAAAACTTGGTTTAGTGTTATTTACATTTGGTAATGTAAGCGTTGCAGACCATTCAAAAAAAGTGTTTGCCATTAAACCAAGTGGTGTTCCTTACGAAGACTTAACAGTTGAAAAAATGGTGGTGGTTGATTTTAATAATAATATCATTGAAGGAACTCTTCGCCCATCATCCGACACAAAAACACATGCTGTATTATATTCGAATTGGGATCATATAGGAAGTATTGTACACACACATTCTACTTATGCAACGGCTTGGGCACAATCTCAAAGAGCCATTCCAATTTATGGTACCACACATGCCGATCATAACACGGTTGATATACCCTGTGCACCTCCAATGGATGATACTATGATTGAAGGTGATTATGAATACCAAACAGGTTTACAAATTATCAATCATTTTAATTCCTTACATTTTAATTACAAAGAAGTTGAAATGGTATTAGTAGGTAACCACGCACCTTTTACTTGGGGTAAAGATGCCAACAAAGCAGTCTACAATGCAGCAGTATTAGAAGAGTTGGCAAGAATGGCTTATTTAACAGAACAAATCAATCCATCTGCACCCAAACTTAAAGATGCATTGATAAAAAAACACTACGAGCGCAAACACGGAGCAGATTCTTATTATGGTCAATAACAATTTGCACTAAATTAAATTGTAATTTTTGGGTATGAAAAAACACTTATTCATTGTTTCATTCGTTTGTTTTTTTACAGCAAATGCACAACAAAAAGACTACCCTATTCAGTCGGTTGATTTTACGCATGTACAATTGAACGATCGATTTTGGATGCCTAGAATTGAAGCCAATAGAAAAGTAACCATCCCTGCATCTTTTGAAAGGTGCGAAAGTACAGGCCGTGTGAAAAATTTTCAAATGGCTGCATTAAAATCAGGGAAATTTTGCACGCGATACCCTTTTGATGATACCGATATTTATAAAACAGTTGAAGGTGCTTCTTATTCTTTGGCCATGCATGCCGATGCTACACTAGATAAATATTTAGATAGTTTAATTGTTATTATTGGCAATGCACAAGAGCCAGATGGCTACTTATATACCGCTAGAACCATTGACCCTGTTAATGTCCATGGATGGATTGGTAAAGTAAGATGGGAGAAAGAAAGAGAATTGAGTCATGAATTATACAATGCCGGACATTTGTATGAAGCGGCTGCCGCACATTATTTAGCCACAAAAAAAAGAACCTTACTTGATATTGCCATAAAGAATGCCAACCTTGTATGTGCTGTTTTTGGACCCGATAAAAAACATGTAGCACCAGGTCATGAAATTGTTGAAATGGGCTTAGTTAAACTATATCGCATTACTGGTAACCAAAATTATTTATCCACTGCTGCATTTTTTATTGAAGAAAGAGGCAAGTATAAAGGATACGATAACAAAAGCAAAGACCCATTTAAAAATGGAGCGTATTGGCAAGATGACTTACCTGTTATAGCACAACAAGAAGCAGAAGGGCATGCCGTTAGAGCAGGCTACTTATATGCTGCAATGGCAGATGTAGCAGCACTTACAGGTAATAAAGATTTACTCAATGCAGTAGATAGAATTTGGAAAAACGAAGTGGGTAAAAAAATGTATGTGCAAGGAGGTGTAGGATCTATTGGTGATGGAGAACGATTTGGCGAAAACTATGCTTTGCCGAATGCCACAGCATACAACGAAACCTGCGCTGCAATTGCAAATATTTATTTTAACCAACGCATGTTTTTATTGCACGGCGATGCGCAATATGTTGATGTGTTAGAAAAAATTCTTTACAACGGATTCTTATCGGGAGTTGGCTTAGATGGGAAATCTTATTTTTATACCAATGCCTTACAAATTCACAACTATTTTAAGCATCCAGATATGGAAGGTGCGCGCTCTGGTTGGTTTGAATGTTCTTGCTGCCCAACAAATATTGCACGGCTTATGCCCGCTATTTCTGGCTATATCTATGCACAAAAAAATGATAGTATTTACGCAAACTTATTTATAGCAGGAACAGCCACTATTCAATTAAAAAACACCGCTGTACAAATTACACAAACAAATAATTATCCCTGGAACGGCCAATTACAATTCACCATTTCTCCAAAAGCAACAACTGATTTCAATTTATTAATTCGCATTCCAGGATGGGCACAAAACAAAGCCA